>DATFNI010000107.1:0-6267 GCA_035266485.1 Balneolales bacterium | reverse complement strand
ACTGTTAGCCGGCCTCGGCACCGTGATACTCACCTATGATGGCATTCGACTCGAAAAAGGATACTGGCTTGGTGATCTTTTTCTTTTTACCGCCTTGTCTATGACCGTCATCGAACTGCATCTCATTAAGCCCTTGGCGCGTAAGTATGGGGCCATTTCCATGGTTGCCATACGCACTCTGATTGGCGGTTCGCTGTATCTGCTCATCGCCTCACCATCCCTCATCAAACAGCACTGGCTGTCACTCGACGCCTGGACCTGGATCGCAATCCTCGCCGGTGGGGCCATAGGTGTTGGGGTCGGTCAGTGGATCAAAGTCAGAGCCCTGAGAGCACTGGGACCCACACGGATTGTAATTTATGGCAATCTTGTTCCCATTGCTGCCATGATCATCGCCTGGTTGAGTGCCGGAAGAAACCCATCGCTCATGGAGATTATATCCGCCTTTTTCATCGTCGGCGGTACCCTTCTGATGCAAGTGGTTGATGTCAAGAAAGTCTCCTTTAACGAGAAAAAGAAAAAAGACGAAGATCTTACAGTTGTTGTCAGCACCCGCCAGGATTAGGCGCCTGGCGTACAACCAATCGCGACCATTCAGGCAAATCCCAGTTATAATAGGGATCACTATTTGCCGGCATCTGATAACTATCCGTTATTTGTTTGATCAATTTAACCTGAGTGAATATCTCATTGTCGTGTCAGACAATGCAAAAAGTTACCCCTTTACTGACTTCAAATTGTTACCTTCTTTTCTATACGACCGCGTTTTTACCTGTCAAATAGATATTGCTAATCCTGATGAAAATTCTTCTCGAACAAATAGCCAAATCCAATCGGCAAAGCTACAGGTTTTCTCTTACTAACTTTTATACTGCTAAAAGGAAGCGCTTTTCCCAGAAGACTGTGATCCTTTTTTTGTTATCATTTTCTGTAGGCTCAATGGTCAGCACAGCTAGTGCCGTAGTTGTTGATAGCACATCGTATGTTTCGACGCAGGCGTGTAATGGATGTTATGCCCTTTCTGCCAGAGGCAAGTCCAGCCCTCTGTATGTAAGCAACCATGATTATTGGGGCGTCATCAGAGCTGTAAAGGATCTTCAGTCAGATATCGATAACGTAACCCACGCCAGGCCTGAGCTTGCACAGGATGCTGTCCCCAAAACAAGAAATGTTGTTCTGATTGGTACCATTGGAAAGAGTCCGGTAATCGATCGTCTCATTAAAGAAGGAAAAATTGACGTTGATGGGATCAGAGGCAAATGGGAGTCGTTTATTATCGCGGTTGTAAACCATCCGTTGCCCGGAATTGATCGCGCGCTGGTGGTAACTGGAAGTGATATGCTAGGAACGGTCTATGGTATCTACGATGTGTCGGAAAAAATCGGAGTTTCGCCATGGCACTGGTGGGACAATGTTCCGCTGCAGCATCACAACACTCTTTACGTAAAAACGGGAACATTTGAAGTTGGCCCTCCTTCTGTGAAATATCGCGGTATTTTCCTGAACGATGAGTGGCCTGACCTCACCAACTGGGTACACAACAAGTATGGTGACGTTCCACCGAGCAAGAACCCTCCGATACCGAAAGGTGTCGCTAACTACGGGCACCAATTTTATGAGCACGTATTCGAATTGCTGCTTCGCCTGAAAGCGAACTACCTCTGGCCGGCGATGTGGAACAATGCGTTCAATGAGGATGACTCACTGAATCCGGTTATGGCAAACAAGTACGGAATTTACATGGGAACCTCCCACCAGGAACCGATGATGCGGGCTCAGAAAGAGTGGGACAGACGATACAGGAGGACGCTCGGCTCATGGAACTTTGCAAAATACCCGGATACACTGACAAACTTCTGGAAGCGAGGTATTGAACGGAACAAAAATTACCGGCAGATCGTGACAATCGGACTTCGCGGAGAGAATGACTCACCAATGATTCCGGGCGGCACTCTTACCCAAGACACAACACTCCTCGGTAAGATCGTAAGGGTACAGGAACATATCCTGGGAAATGTAATGAACCCGGATCTGTCAAAGATTCCCCAGTTGTGGTGCCCATACAAGGAGGTGTTGAACTACTATAACGCAGGTTTCCGCGTACCGTCCTACGTTACTGTTCTCTGGACCGACGATAACTGGGGAAACCTGCGTCGCCTTCCCACCGCAGATGAAAGACTGCGCAGTGGTGGGGCCGGAATTTATTATCACTTCGATTACCACGGTGGTCCGCGAAGCTATCAATGGATCAATACCAATCCTCTCCCAAAGATATGGGACCAAATGTCACTCGCAGGCAAGTATGGCGCGAACCGTATCTGGATCGTCAACGTCGGCCATTTGAAAGGGTACGCCTTCCCGATTTCATATTTCATGGATCTTGCCTGGAATACCCACAGATGGACGAACAAGAACATAACCGAATATGCCCGGCTGTGGGCGCGGCAACAGTTCGGTCCAAAGTACGACAGACAAATCGCCGATATACTGCTCAAATACAGCAAGTACAACGGACGAAGGAAGCCGGAACTGCTTAGCCCTTCCACATATAGTGTCGTTAATTATAACGAGGCGGAGAATGTCGTTGCGGATTTCAAGGCGATCACCGAAAAGGCCGAACGAATCTACAAGAAACTCCCTGCCGGCAAGCAGCCTGCCTTTTACCAACTCGTGCTTTTCCCGACCAGGGCAAGCTACCTGCTAAACGATATGTACTATGCCGCGGCGCGTAATGAACTTTACGCGAAACAGCGACGTGCGACAACGAATGAAATGGCCGCTAAAACCAGATCATTATTCAGAGCGGACACCAGCATGATGGGCTATTTCAACCATTCGTTTGAGAACGGCGAGTGGAACGGCTTTATGGATCAGCCGTTCATCGGTTATAAAAGCTGGAATCAGCCGAGGGAGAACAATCTGAACGCAATCCGTTTGGTCGATGATCTGTCAATTCCTGATTCTGCCCTAATGGGAGTAGCCATCCAGGGCTCAAGCGAAGCATGGCCATCTTCGTCATCCGAGGCTGTACTTCCGCTGTTCGATCCATACAATAGGCAGAATTATCATATTGACATTTTCAATCGTGGGAAAAAGCCATTCGACTACTCAGTGCGTTCAGGTGAGCCCTACGTGAAAGTTTCTTCGGAAAAGGGAACAGTGAAGAGGCAGCAACGAATCTACGTTAGTGTGGATTGGAAGAAAGCACCTGAGGGAAATCAAAGGGTACCTATTAAGATCACACAAAAAGGGACACGGAATTCCGTAACGGTCTATGCCCCGGTAAATAACCCCGCATACCCTAAACGAAATGACGTAAATGGTTATGTAGAAGGTGAAGGTTTCGTTTCCATGGCTGCTGCACACTATACGACACGAACCAGCAGCGGAAACAACAAATGGATCAGAATACAGGACTATGGCAGGACACTTTCAGGAATGAGGACCGTAGCTCCTTTGAATGCCCCGAGTGCGGTGCCTGGAAAGGATGCCCCCTGTCTTGAATACAAAATGTACCTGTTTCACTCGGGTAAAGTCGATGTAAACGGCATATTTGGCGCGACTATGAATTTCAATCCCGACCGGGGCGTGCGCTATGCAATTTCCTTCGATAACCAGGCGCCTAAGATCGTGACTATCGTGCCGAAGAAGTATAATGCAGGAAATGGAAACTTCGACTGGGCAAAAACGGTGATGGACAATGCCCACTACAGCAATACCACATTGACGTTAAAAGAACCTGGCTATCACACACTGAAGATATGGATGGTTGATCCGGACGTGGTACTCGAAAAGATCGTGGTCAACTGCGGCGGTGTCAGGAAGAGTTACCTGGGGCCGCCAGAAAGCTATCATCAGAATGTAAATAACGATAACGGCGACTGACTTAAATCAAACTAATCATGTCCGTCATTTGTTTAGGATACCGGATAGGTATAATACGTGTCAACTAATACCTGTCTGGTTCTTTTTTAATTTTGGATGTAAAAATATGACGGCGACATGATTACACAACCCAATCAACATACTATTCTGGTTAGCGGAGCAACCGGTCAACAAGGTGGCGCGGTGCTAAAACACCTGCTTGATAAAGGCTTTAAAGTACGTGTCCTCACACGAAATCCTGATCAGACGGCCGCACGCGACCTGGCCGAATGTGGTCTGGAAGTTTTTAAGGGCGATTTTTTAGATCGCGACAGCCTGGATCGCGCACTCGATGGCGTATATGGCACTTTCAGCGTCCAAAATGCGCATAGTGCAGGAATCAAAGGCGAAATCAAACAAGGCAAGGCATTTGCTGATGCAGCCAGGGACGCCGGTGTAAAACATTTTGTCTATACATCTGTTGGCGGCGCCGAAAGAAACACGGGTATCCCGCATTTCGACAGCAAAGGCGAGATAGAAAAACATATCCGGTCTATCGGTTTGCCCGCTACGATACTTCGTCCCGTTTTTTTTATGAACAACTGGACCATGTTTAAGGATGCTATTTCAGGCGGACAATTACTTTCCCCCCTGAGCCCGGAGACTAAGCTTCAGCAGATTGCAGTGGATGATATCGGAGCCTTTGCCACCATCGCATTTACAAACCCCGACAAATGGATAAGCCGGGCCATTGAAATTGCTGGGGATGAACTGACTATGACGGAAACTGCCGAAACGTTTAGTCATGCCCTTAATCAAAACGTTGCGTTCGTTCAGGTGCCATGGGATAAATGGCAGGATCAGGCAGGTAAAGAGATGACAACCATGTACCGTTGGTTCGAAGAAAAAGGATACCAGGCCGATATCGCAAAACTACGGGATCTGCATCCTGGTCTGAAAAACCTGACTTCCTTCCTGCAAACCCAGGACTGGGTTACGCAGGAACACATCGTCAATTGAAGTGGCAACCCACAAAGGGGATCAAAACCATGCCGCCCAGGAATGAAAAAAGGGCCATGGGATCATCATAAAGATGACCAGAAATCCAATGCCGTAAAAAACGGTAATACGTTGATACTTTCGCTCGTCCGATTCGGATTTGGCAGCAAGATGATAACCGACATTGACTAGCGAAATCCCAATGATCATCCCGGTGATGTGCACAATGGTAAAAAATCTCGCCTTACCGGAAATATTTCCCAGCTTATCTAAAAGATGAAAATATCCAATCGCGAAATAGAGAATCAAACCGATTATCATCTGTACATTGAGTAAGATTCTGGTTGAAAGGTGTATCCGACTAACGCAAGTGGTATATTCTTTTCGTTTGGTCAGACCAAGAACAGCGGTGTACAAAGACCACGCCAGAAGGACGATCAATAAATATCGCAGTGCTGAGTGCAAATACAAAAGGCTTTTCTGTAATATAATCCCCTCCGCATTCAAGGTTGCAGGATCTGGTTTTCCGGTGATGATCAACCCGAACCCCAGCAAGATGATGATCATGATATGAAATACGTAATCAGGCACGGATCGGGGGCCAACACCAATTAACATCGTAAAGAGTCCAACCAGCGTACCCAAGAGGGCAAACGCCTGCACAGTCAATCCGGCTGCATTTAACCATGCCGGAGATACGAACCCCAGCACGAACCCGGATAGAAGGACGATGGCAATCACACCTTCTGCAATTCGTGCTTTATTATGTTTAAAGCCAGAGACCATTTTCCCGGAATGAACGAGGGCAGCAACAATAAATAGGGCTGCCTCCAAAAATATTAGAATCTTCATGTTACATTCTCCGTCTGCTTTTCCGCAACAGGAAAAATTGTTCATTTTTCATTGCTAATTACTAATTGACTTATATCCCCAGCCCTCCGCTTATCTCAATCCACTGGCCCGTAATCCATCCGGCATCAGGTGAGACAAGAAAAGCCACCGTACCGGCAATATCATCCGGATCGCCGATTCCTTTCATAGCCGCCCAGCTTTCCACCCGCTTGCGTATTTCTTCATTGGCGAACTGTTCCCTGTTCATATCCGTGAGAATCGGTCCGGGCGCTATCGCATTAACCGTGATTTTTCGTGGCCCCAGTTTGGAAGCCATCTGGACAGTAAATGTATCCAATGCAGCTTTGGTCATGGCATATACTCCGGACTGCGGGTGAGGTGTCTTTGATGCCTTCGAGGATATATTGATGATCCGTCCGCCGTCATTCATCTGCTCCGCTGCCTGCTTTGTAATGAAGAAAGGCGCTTCGACATTAACCCGCATCAACTTCTCAAATTGTTCTTCATTGATTCCCAAGTTGTTAGAAGGATTGGGTATGGCTGCATTATTTA
>DATFNI010000106.1:0-4976 GCA_035266485.1 Balneolales bacterium | reverse complement strand
TCCCCTGAAATACGCCCGGTATGATGGGTAACCTGTTCGATCTGGTAATCCTGAAGGTTCACCGTAAATATCTGGTTGCCCTCATCCGTTGAACCATAAAACACCATCAGGTCGCCCTTACCATCTTTTGTTGGAAGAAAGGGATTGTTGTGAAAATAAAAGCTGCGGTTGTTTCCCGGCCGTCGGGTCAGTTTCACGATCTCATGGCCAGTCGTCTTGTCGATCCACCGGTTCGGCATATCCTTACCGCCGGTTTCCATGACCGGGATGGCAGGTACATTGTTCGTCTTCTTGTTAGCTGATTCATTTCCTTTTCCGCTGCTGCATGCCCACATCAGGAGCATGAGAGCAAAGTAACCGGGCAAATGCTTCATCTTTTCGATCAGTTAAGCTTTGATGGTTTTCACACACTGCCCTCTCCAAACTCAAAAAACTATCAATTGTATACGGAGAGGAATACAGTACAGAAAATATTTTAACACTATATGAGAGAAGAGGGGCCCGATTGTGAGATCTACTGTTATTTTTGAAGATGTAACGAACAAAAATCACTCTTTGTTGAATCGTTGATACCCATTCTTCAATGCGGCAAAAAGGGTATCTACCTATCCCCTGAAGAAAGAACGGCAATGAATGTACGATTCAGGCAAGTAGCATTCTTGCCTGGCATGACAATTCTAAATGCAAGTATTTGTTTTATGACAGGATAAATCCAGTGTATCACACCTGCCGGGCTATATGACATCCGGCAGGTCTGATCCCGGAATACCTTATTTATTTCTCGCTGTCTTTAATCAAATCAGCAATCTCTTTTTGCATGGTCGTGCTCTTGTCATCAGCATACCATTTATGAATTTGCTGATATACTTCCTGGCGTTCGCGACCATTCGGATTGTTTTTGAAATCCATCATGATTTCCTGCGCCGGCACCGGACGCGGCCCCCAGTTAAAGAGCTCTTCGTGCGTTTCATCATCGAGGGCAACCAATTTGGGAATGGAGCGTCCACCGTTGGTGAGATAGGCATCGATAATGTCGAGATGCTCATCACGCAGAAGTAAACTGAGTGTAATCTTGTCGCTGGCAGCAGCCATTTTGGCAATAACAGGCACATTTTGGGCCGCATCGCCACACCAGCCTTCGGTCAGCACAACCCAGGTTTGGGACCTTCTGATGTTTTTAAGCACCTTTGCAGCCTCCTCCGTGAGTTCGACCGTCTTGTCGATACGATTCATCCGCTGATTGTTCAATTTGGCGTACTCAACGATCTGCTGGGACTGGTTTTCACCGGTGGTCTTGCCATCAGCCAGCAGGGAATCAATCAAATCACGATACTCTTTATAAGACATTCCTGAATTGATGACTTCAGGGGTAATCAGTTCTGTACTTTCCATAATAATTAACCTACTTCTCGTTAATCTTAAATTTTAAATATTCCGTGGGATAATCTGTATTTTAAAGCTCTCGTTTGTGTTACAAACCGCATAAATATAGCAGTAAATTTATATAATATCGTTCCATGTATGAACCTGTCAATAACGACGCGCCGGATAGTAAAAATCTTACTATTTCGCCGGATTTGCAGCGATTGAAGAGGTTTCGGGAATCGAACTGGAAAAGAATCCGGAGGGAACATGAAACGCGTATAGATCATCTGTTGGGTGATTACGTGGAACGACGCTGCAGACATGAGAAAAATCCCATCCTTGACTTCCTGTTTGAATATTATTCGTTTCGCCCGGCAATGTTGAGGCGCTGGGTTCCGGGAACAGGGGTGTTTCTTGAAGGGAGTGATACCCTTGAATTCACCGATCACGAGGCTTTTGAAATCGTAGACGGCGGAATGATTGTAAATCCGTGTTCATTTCCCGAACACCGGGTCCAGGCCGTTCGCTGGATTCTCGAACTGCTCAAAGCCACGGCTACCCGTTCTCCCCGGCTGGGTTGTTACGGCCTGCATGAATGGGCTATGGTCTACCGCACAAAGGATGTCCGGCATCCCTATCTGCCGATGCGCCTGACTCCTGGCGAGATAGCCGATTTTGTAGACAGCCAGCAGATTGTCTGTTCTCATTTCGATGCCTACCGCTTCTTCACAAAACCGGCTCGTCCATTAAATCACTTGCGCCCGGGTCGTAATGACCGGATGGAATTTGAACAACCCGGTTGTGTACATGTCACTATGGACTTATACAAATGGGCCTATAAAATATATCCGTGGATTAGCAGCGAACTGATTGCCGACGCCTTTGAACTGGCCATCCGGGCACGAACGATCGATATGCAGGCCAGCCCGTATGACTTGCATGAATACGGACTTCCTCCCATCAAAATCGAAACGTCAACGGGACGGCTGGAGTACAGCAACGAGCAGAAGAAGCTGGCAGCCATGGCGGAACCCGTGCGAAAACGGTTGATAGCGGCTTATGAGGAATTGCTCGGTTATTTCGAGATTGAAAACGAGGATTAGTTCAGTTTCACCCTGTCTGAGTGGGGACTCCGTTGAAACATGAATCATACGTGCATGACTTCTGTTGTTTTGCATAAAATCTGAAAACCCGACGCATCGCCGTGCCAGATCTACAAACTCAAAACCCGCCAAAACGGATTCCTCGCACCACTTTTATTGGCCTATTCATAGCAAACATGGCCGCCATGCTGGGCATGGGCATCCTGCTCCCTATTCTGACGCCGTTTGCCAAACAACTGGGTGCATCCGGAGCTATCGTCGGAGTGATTTTTGCCGGATATGCCCTGGCACGCGGGCTGTTCAGTCCGTTCTTCGGACGCATTTCCGACCGGGTTGGTCGCAAAAACTTCATGCTCGTCGGTCTGGCTCTTTATGCACTCCTTGCACTCGGCTACAGCCAATTGCACAGCGTGCTTCTGCTGGCTGTCCTGTGGTTCTTTCAAGGCGCCGCTTCTGCAATGGTGACCCCGATTGCCCAGTCGTATATCGGTGACATCACCCCGGTTGGCCAGGAGGGACGGATCATGAACCTGTTCTATCTGGGCCAGTTCGGAGGCATTGCCATTGGTCCTGTCATCGGCGGTTACCTGGCGGACCATGTATCCATGGTTGCTCCTTTTTATGTGATGACCATTGCTGCGGTACTAGGGTTTGTTTTGGTTTACTTTGTCGTTGCGAAGGCGCCTTCGGCAACCCATGCTGACGAGGATGAGAAACCGGAATTCATCGACTCATTCAAAACGGTGGTCAAAGACCGCAAGATGAAAGGGATCCTTTATTACATTGTTGGCAGAGGATTCTACCGCTGGGGATTCAATTCGTTCTTCCCGATCTACGCTGTCACGATCGCATCGCTATCAAAGAGCCAGGTTGGCCTGATCATCTCCAGTTATATGGTAACCGGCACTTTGTTTCAGTATCCATTCGGCAGCCTGGCAGACCGCTTTTCAAAGCACAGGAGCGAGATGGTTGCCATCGGCGGCGGTTTTGCAGCTGTCTCTATGTTGCTGGTCCCCATGGTAGAACACATGACCTGGCTGATTATCCTCGTTGTGATTATGGGTATTTTCAGTGCTGTTTCCAGGGCTTCAACTGTAGCTATCCGCACAGAACGGGGGCGTTATTACGGACAAGGAGCCGTTACCGGAGTCTTTACCGCCGGATTTTCTGCCGGGCAGGTTCTGGGTCCGGTTGGATTCGGTATCATCACACAAATTTTGAATATCCCGGCTTCTTTTTACATCGGAGCACTGGTCGGCCTGCTGACCACGGGGCTGTCGTATTGGTATTTATGGTATCAACCGAAATCAACTAAATCCGAAATCAACCTATCGTCTCGTTAGGGGCTTAATATTGGTTGAATACATTGTTCACCTCCGTTGTCATGCCGGCAGGCATGAATGTGTACCCTGCGGTTCAAGCCGGATGAACCATATACATCAAACTCGATACCGTTCAGAACGACTTCTTCAAAAGGCTGAACAACGCTTCAAAATGTTCTTCTGACGCTTGCTTATCATACGCCAGGGAATCGAGTACCGAAAAGCCATGCCGAACATTTGGATAAACCTTCATCTTATAATCGATGTGATTTTCTTTCAGTGCATTTTCCAGCCGATCCTTTTCTTCATCCGTAAAATGAGGATCAATTTCGGCGATTCCTATGTAGATCTTGCCTTGTATATTTGGCACTAACAAATGGGGGCTATCCGTTTTCTCCGTGGCCAATCTGGCTCCATGAAATGTTGCAGCGGCAGCTACCCGGTCGGGAAAGGTTCCGGCCGCACCGAGAGAAAAAGGTCCTCCCATGCAATAGCCCACACATGCTGATTTCTTTCCGGTATTTTCCTGACTATTAACAAAATCAAGGAAATAAGAGGTGTCAGACATCATCTTCTCCAGGTTCAGGGATTGGAGCAAGCCAAACATCTCATCCCGCTTTGGACCCGGTTCTTTAACCGTATCAGGCGAAAACGACAGCTTTTTTGCTTTCCGGTAGTACAGGTTGGGCACCAGCACATAATACCCCTGATCTGCTATTCTCTGTGCCATCCGGAACAGGGAATCCCGTACACCCATCACATCCATATAAAAAATGACAGATGGCAGGTTCTTGGCATCATCGGGATAAAAAGCATAGCAATCGGCATTGCCATCTCTCGTTTTGATATCAACTTCTTTCATTTTGCAAATGCAGTTTTTAAACGTGAAGTATGAACTAATTCGGTTGTGCAGTTGGAACCCATTGCATGTATGCCAGAGTTCCAAACCACCCAGAATAGGAAAACCCTCAAAATACTTTGCGAACTTTCGCGCTCTTTGCGGTTGTTAACAAAACGCAAAGGAATGACTATCTGAGAAACTGCTGTATACCCTTAAGCGGGGAACGAAATCTTACCCAGCGAAACGTGCCGGTCGTTTGAAAAACGGATGCCATTGCCCCGGAGTGTTTCATTTCCAAGCACGGCGAAGATGATGGCCTCTTTGGCATCGGGATTCATGCCCAAC
>DATFNI010000105.1:0-4040 GCA_035266485.1 Balneolales bacterium | reverse complement strand
GCTGGCTGCATACCGGTGATATGGGACGAATTGATGACGACGGTTTCTTGTTTATCACCGATAGAAAGAAAGCGCTTTTTAAGTTGTCAACCGGAAAATACGTGGCACCGCAGCCTATTGAGAATGCGCTGGGAGAAAGTCCGTTTGTAGAACAGTTGATTGTGATAGGAAACGAGAAAAAATTCTGCTCTGCCCTGATTGTCCCCAACTTTCAGGGAGTAAGGTCAAAGCTCAAAGAATTGTCTGATCTTAATGATGAGCATTTGATCCGGGAAGAGCCTGTCCGGGAGTTGATCCAGGAAGAGATCGACAGGATCAACAAACAGTTTGCAATCTGGGAGCAGGTCAAGAAATTCGTTCTTTTATCGGAGCCATTCAGTATCGGATCGGGTGAATTGACACCGACGTTAAAAGTGAAACGAAACGAAGTAAAGAAAACCCGCAAAAAAGAAATCGAAGAAATTTATCCCCCGGGAGACGAATAAAATTATTATGAGTTACCGTATTCAAAAAATTGCTGTTCTCGGATCCGGTGTGATGGGACGGCAGATAGCCGCTCACTGCGCGAATGCCGGTTTCGATGTGCTGATGCTCGATATCGCGTCAAAAGACGACAAAGATCGTAACGCACTGGTAAAGAAAGGCCTGGATGGACTTCTGAAGATGAAGCCGGCACCGCTCGCTTTGCCTGGTTTTGCCAAACGGATTCAGATCGGAAATTTCGATGACGACTGGAACAAACTGGAGGAAGCCGACTGGATCTGTGAGGTGGTCATCGAACAGATGGATATCAAACAAAAGGTAATGTCGCGTATCGATGAGGTTCGCCGTGCAGATGCTATTGTGACTACCAACACTTCCGGGCTTCCTCTTACGGAAATGAGTGAATACTGTTCGGAATCATTCAAAAAGCATTTTCTGGGAACTCACTTCTTTAACCCGCCCCGGTACATGAAGTTACTGGAGGCCATTCCCACAGCACATACCGATCCCGCTGTTTTCGGATACATGTCAGGATTCGCGGGAAAGCTACTGGGTAAAGGAGTTGTGAATTGTAAGGATACCCCGAATTTTATCGCAAACAGGATCGGTGTCTTTTCCATGGCTAGCATCATGCCATGGGTGTTCAGCAAAAAGCTGCGGATAGAGGAGGTTGATTTTTTGACCGGTATATTCAGCGGCTATTCCAAAGCAGCAACATTTCGAACAGCTGATATGGTCGGAATCGATGTCTTGGGACATGTGGCCCGGAATCTATATCCGAATATTCCGGACGATGAACGGCGTGAACTGTTTAAGTTGCCGGATACTCTTCAGAAGATGATCGATGAAGGTCTGATCGGAAATAAGGCGGGTCAGGGCTTTTATAAGAAAGTGAGGACGAAAGAGGGTACCCAATATCTGGTACTAAACGTGGACACGCTGGATTATGAACCGCAACAGGATATTTCGTTTCCATCTGTCGATCAGGCAAAAGAAAAATACAAAACAACCGGAGAACGACTCCGTTTTATGATCAACCAGGATGATAGGGCAGGGCGGTTTTTGTGGGAGATTCACCGTGATCTGTTCTTATATGCTGCCAATCGGATTCCCGAGATTACTGATTCCATTGAAGAGATTGAACGTGCCATGCAATGGGGCTTTAACTGGGAAATGAGTCCTTTTGAGAAATGGGATGCGGTCGGTGTTAAAGAGACAACCGACCGGATGAAAAAAGAAGGATTTGATATTCCGGGTTCGGTGGAGAAGATGCTCGCCAGCGGAAGGTCATCATTTTATGATCATGAGAAAGGAACATTTTACAATCTTGCCACCGGAAAAGTTGAACCGCAGACGCCTCCAATAAAAGGAGCTGTACTCATCCCTGATCTGTATAAAACGAATAAAGTCGTTTTCAGGGATAAAGAAACGAGCCTGATCGATATGGGAGAAGGTGTGGCCCTGTTTGAGTTCCATTCCAAAGGGCATACACTTGGCCAGTCGGTGATTGAAGGGCTTTTTAAATCCATTGACCTCTGTGAGAATGAATTTCAGGGAATGGTGATCGGCAATGACGGGGCGAATTTTTCACTGGGAGCCAACCTGTACGAAGTGCTGACTGCGGTGTCTAAGAACCAGTTTGATTTGCTCACTCAGGCAGTGACGACTTTCCAGGATGCCTCCAGAAGGATCCGGTATTCATACATTCCGGTTATCGTTACTCCATATAACCAGACACTTGGCGGGGGATGTGAATTCATGCTTCATGCCGACCGTGTGGTAGCGTATCATGAGCTCTATGCGGGTCTGGTGGAAGTCGGTGTCGGGCTTATCCCTGCCGGATGCGGTACGACAGAAGTCCTTAGGCGTTCAATGAACCGGATGCCGGATGACAATAATGTAGATCCTCTGATTTATCTGAAAGAAGCATTCCAGCAGATTGGGATGGCTAAGGTGGCTACCAGTGCACACGAAGCACGGCAGATGAATCTGTTGCGGCAGGATGATCCTATCGTCATGAACAGAGATCTGCAGCTTCGGGCGGCACGGGAGTCAGCAAGGGCAATGGCAGAAGCAGGATATCGGCCGCCTGCAACAGGTGAGATATATCTTATGGGCAAGGAAGGCTACAGTGCGCTGAAACTGTCGCTTTACATCATGCATGAGGCCGGTTATATCAGCGATTATGACCAACTGATTGGTGAAAGACTGGCGTATATCATGACCGGAGGGCTCCTGAATGAGCCGCAGTACGTACCGGAATCCTACGTCCATAAACTGGAACGGGAGGTATTTCTGGAACTTCTGCACGAAAAGAAAACCGGGGAACGGATTGAATACACACTGAAGAAGGGCAGGCCTCTGCGAAACTAGATATTAGATTTTAGACTTTAGATTGAAAGATGCATCATTTTAAGAATCTAAAAATATGGCAGAAAGCGCGAGTAGTTGTTAGGGATGTTTATGAAGTGACATCGAATTTTCCAGACTCCGAGAAATTTGCTCTGTCTTCACAGTTGCGGCGATGTTCTGTTTCGATTCCATCTAATTTTGCAGAGGGAGCAGGTCGTGGCAGTGATGGGGATTTCGCAGATTTTCTGAGTTTTAGTATCGGCTCTTCTTTTGAACTGGAAACGCAACTTATCATTGCAAAAGATCTTGAATTGGTATCAGATGAAAATTACAGACATATGATTAGCGAGATAGAAGAAATTCAAAGAATGCTTATAGGTTTCAGAAATAAGATAGTTGGTAAAACGAGTGTCTGAATTTTGTGACCTCTAAAGTCTAAGATCTAATGTCTAAAATCTAGAACACCTAATTTTAAATTGACTATGACCAACGCTGTAATTGTGACGGCCGTGCGGACACCGTGTGGAAAAGCAAATAAAGGATCACTCAGGGATGTGCCCCCCGATACGCTCGGAAGTGTGGCCATCAGGGAACTGCTGAATCGCGTGCCCGCGCTGGATCCGGGCATGGTTGATGATGTCATCCTGGGATGTGCCTTCCCGGAAGGATCTCAGGGCATGAATATGGCCCGGCAGGCCAGTCTGCTTGCCGGACTGCCGGTTGACGTACCTGCCGCAACGGTAAACCGGTTCTGCTCGTCCGGACTCCAGACGATAGCACAGGCCGCGGAGCGTATTATGGCCGGTGCGGCGGAAGTTATCATTGCCGGTGGGGTAGAGAGTATGAGCCAGGTTCCGATGGGCGGTTATGTATTGCGACCCAACCCGGATATCGTGGAGACTCATCCTGGTATTTATTTGAGCATGGGGCTTACAGCAGAACGGGTGGCAGAACAATACAATATCAGCCGGGATGACCAGGATACTTTTGCCTATCGCAGCCACATGCGGGCGGTTAATGCCCAGCAGAATCATTATTTCGACGGGCAAATTGCGCCAGTGTCTGTCAAACGCGAGATGATCGATGCACACGGTGAACGGATCGTTGAAAAGTCGGATTTCAGGGTTGATGAAGGACCCCGGCCGGATACCTCGCCTGAGGTTTTGTCCAAACTGAAACCCGTTTTCAAAGTGGGGGGTACAGTA
>DATFNI010000104.1:0-4502 GCA_035266485.1 Balneolales bacterium | reverse complement strand
AACCAAGTGTCTTTCGGATACCCACTTCACGGGCTCTGCGGCCGGACCGTGCCGTCGCCAGGTTCATGAAGTTGATACAGGCGAGAATCAGGATAAAGAGTGCGAGTCCGGAAAAGATATAGACATAGAGGATATTGCCGTTTGGTTCGATCTCATACTGCAAATGAGAGTAGAGATGAATATCCAAAAGAGGCTGCAAATACAAATGATATTTATTGCCGGCCGCCTTGAATTGTTTAAAATCGATGCCCATCAAATTTCGCAGCTGGGGTTCAATATATGTTTTCTTGAGGGACTCGAAATTTTTCGAAAACTGGTTGCCGGAAACCCCCTTTCGAAGCAAAATGTACGTGTAATAATTATTGCTGAACCAGCTCGGATTCCGGGAGTCCGGATAGGAACTCATGGACAGGATGAAATCAAAATGAAAATGTGACGCCTCAGGAATATCTTCGATCACCCCTGTTATTTTGTAGTTGTCTTTATCATTGAACAACATCGTTTTTCCAACTACATCGGCTGTACCGAAATATTTCTTGGCCGTTGATTTTGTAATAACCACCGAATTGGGATCTTTCAGCGCTGTGGCGGGATTACCGTATAGCATCGGAAGTGTAAAAACATCGAACAGCGTCGAGTCGGCGTAAGCCACACGATTCTCTTCAATGTTTGAATCCCCTTTCCGAACCAGTAATCCACCGGTGGTGCGTATTCTTGTAGCTGCCACTACAGATGGATAATTCGTTTCAAGAGTGGGTCCCAGCGGCGCCGGCGTGACAGGAAAATTCCAGTGATTACCTGCGAAATCAACATTGGCTGCAATCCGGTAGATACGATCGGCCTTCTTGTTGTAGGTATCGTACGACAGCTCATGAAACACATACAACAGGATGATCATGCAGCTGGCAAGTCCAACAGCCAGTCCCAGGATATTGATTAAGGCATATCCCTTCTGCCGCCACAGGTTGCGGATCGCTATTTTTAAGTAATTGCGGAACAAAGTGTTAAGGTGTTTGTGTGTTAAAGTGTTTAGGTAGCTGTCAGCTTGTTTGTTCGTTGTCAGTTGTTGGTAGTCAGTGGTCCATGTACATTGGTTAATTCAAAATTCATAATTAAAAATTACCTAAGCAGGTTACTACTCATTTTTCAAGCTGTTTACCGGGTTCGCCACCGCCGCTCGTATCGATTGCCAACTTACCGTGGCGAGGGCAATCACCATCGCCAAAGCACCGGCCAGTACAAAGGTCCATACCCCAATATTAATGTGGTACGCAAAATTCTGAAGCCAGCGGGGCATCGCGTACCAGGCGATGGGCATGGCGATCAGGAAGCCGATGCTGACCAATTTTAGAAAATCTTTGGAGAGAAGTGTCACAATCCCGATGACAGAAGCGCCCAGTACTTTGCGGATGCCTATCTCCTTGGTGCGCTGCTCTACGACGTAACTTATCAGACCGAATAAACCCAGACAGGAAATAAATATGGAAAAAAAGGTGAAGTAGATGAATATCTCTCCTGTTCGTTGCTCGGACCGGAACAGTTTGTTAAAATCGTTATCCATAAAAGAATAAATAAAAGGTTGCCCGCTCATTCCGGTAAAGGCATGATATTGGTCTTTAATTCTGGTGATCAGGGATGGGATATCATTCGTATGAATCCGTATTCCCATACTGGTAGCATAAGTAGCAAGAGTGAAGATGTCCGGGCTATTTTTTTTATGTAAAGATCCAGCATTGAAGTCCTTTACGACACCGATGATATGATACGCTGCTGCCCTGCCATCATCTCCAGGTTTATATAACATTTTATGTAAAGGGTCCTTGTAGCCCAGCATGTTTGCAGCCGTTTCATTAATGATAACCGCCGAAGAATCTGTGGGCATATCAGGAGAGAAGTTCCTGCCGGATTTCATTTTCATATCCAAAGCAGTAATATAATCAGCATCGACAGGCCATTGTTGAAATAGCAATGATTGGTTGGCGTTTATAGAAGCTTCCTTCGAAAAAGTGAGCGTATTGATGTCCTTTTCAACAGTTGTGGGAAAAACGCGTGCCAGGGTAACGGCTTCCACTCCGCTCATTTTTTGGATTTCATTTTTAAATGACCGCGCATGTGAGCCTAATAAATAGATGTTTCTTACGATTAATACGTGATGTCGGTTATAACCTAATTTTTTGTTCTGTATGTAGTTAAGCTGGTTGTAGATAACAAGCGTACCCACAATCAAAATGATGGTAGTGGCAAACTGAAAAATTACCAGGCCACTCCTCAAAAAATCGTTTTTAAATCCCGTTGCAATTTTACCTTTCAATACCCGGGTCGGATTAAAAGACGAAAGAATGAATGCAGGATAGCTTCCGGCAAGTAATCCTACCGATAGGGTTGTCAGCAACAGGCCGGGGAACAGCCAGATATCCGATAGAAATGAAGTTATGGATATCGCTTTACCCGTCACCTCGTTAAAATAGGGCAACAGCAATAATGTAATAGCGAGAGCCAGAGCCATTGAGATAAAGCTGGTTATCATAGACTCGGTTATAAATTGGGCTACCAGGTTGGAGCGATTGGAACCCAAAGCTTTTCTGATTCCTACTTCTTTTGCGCGTCTGGCTGATCGTGCCGTAGAAAGATTAATAAAGTTAACGCATGCAATTAGCAGAATAAGAAGAGCGACAACGATAAAAATATATACATATTGGATATTCCCGGTTGGTTCAAATTCATCCGGCAGCGCGGAGTGTAAATGAATCCGGGTCAGTGGCATGCTTTGGTATTCAAAATAACCGCCATTTTGTTTTAAATCAGAAAATGTGTTGTGCGTAATACTTTGAAATCGCGGGGCTACATATTTCCGGACAATCTGTCTTAAATAGTTTTCGACGGATTGCTGAGTAGTACCGTGTCGAACTAATAAAAAAGTGACGCAATTAGTATTCAGCCAGTCATCGGATCGGCTGTCCTGCAACTCCGATATGGGTCTGATAAAATCCAAATGGAAAGAGGATTGAACAGGCATATCCTTTATTACACCTGTTATTTTATAATCAGCCGTATTATCAACATGTAATGTTTTGCCAATTACATCCGTAGTGTTGAAATATTTTTTGGCCATGCTTTCCGACAAAACAATAGAATGCGGCTGTGTCAATGCCGTTTTGGGATTCCCCTGGATCATTGGCAGGGTGAACACACCAAATAAGGTGGAATCGGCAAAGAATGAGTTATGACCCTCTACTGTTTCACTTCCCTTCTTCACCATGATTGTACCGCCACCCCTGAGCCTTACATAATTTTCAATTTGCGGATAATCATTCTTAAGCGTGGGTCCAAGCGGTTCGGGAGTATCGATGCTGATATAGTTACTTCCGTTAATGCGTGCATTTGTATTGAGACGGTATATGCGGTCCGCTTTTTTATTGTACTGATCGTAGCTGAATTCATCTTTCACAAATAAGGCTATCAAAAGACAGACCGCCAGTCCCATAGCCAGGCCGGAAATATTGATGACGGAAAATCCCTTATTCCTCCAAAGATTTCTGAAAGCTGTTTTTAAAATGTTGCGTATCAAAGTATTAAGGTGTTAAAGTGTTTAGGTGCTAGTCATTCGCCGTGGTGGATTGCTTTCAGTTTGTCTCACTACTCTGTACTCAATACACGCTAGTTTTTATAATCCCCACCAGTTTTTGGGATATTTCAGTTGGCATAACTACGGTAGTCATGTTACTTCATTGGTACTCTGGGTTTTGCTAATAATTGTTATTCCAATAATTATGCCAGAAACAAAAATCATTCTTAAATGAAGATTTAAGGTATTTTTTGTTCCGTCTCATGTTTGAAAATGAACAGTAGGTGTTCGATTTTGAACAGTATATGTAGTGTGTTAAAGTGTATAGGTGTTGAGGCACTTTAGTTATAATTAGCTATCAACCTCTCAGCGACGGATTATCTCACTACTACCATTCACTCACTTCTCAGATTATCTGCGGGGTTTGTAAAAGCGGCTCGGATCGTTTGCAGGCTGATTGTGAGCCAGGCGATGGAAATGGTTGCAATCATGACTATCACGATCGGCCAAATCCCGATGTCGGCATGATAGACAAAGTTGTTGAGCCATTGGCTGACGGCGTAATATGCCAGCGGAAGTCCGATAATCAGGGATAGTCCCACGTAACGCATGAAATCTACAGACAAGAGCGTCACAATTTGCCGGACCGTTGCCCCGAGAACCTTCCTTACGCTGATCTCTTTTGAACGTTGCAGGGTTGTATAGGCCGCCAAGCCCAGCAGTCCGAGACAGGCGATGATGATGGTCAGGTAGGTGATGAACCGGAGCATCTGTGAAATGATCCATTCCAGGTTGTAGGTCTGCTTGATCTGTGCCTGTATGAACATGTTGTAAAAGAATTGATCCGGGAAATCACGTTTCCAGGTGGTGCTGATGTACTGTGTCGCAGCCTGAAGTCGTTCCGGATTAACCTTAACAATGAGCAATGAGAGATGAC
>DATFNI010000103.1:0-13847 GCA_035266485.1 Balneolales bacterium | reverse complement strand
CACGGGTGATCTGAATGGAGACGGAATAGACGAAATCGTACTGACCGGTCTGCATATGATCAATAACGAGGGCCGTGGTCAACTTTATAGTAAAATCTACGAATTGAATAATTCCAATCTCGTGTCGGAAGGAAGCAAAGTACTATCAGCCTGGAACACTGGTTCAGGTAATGTCACAGCGGTAAACTTTGGCGCGTCGATAGGGCATTTCACTGGTGGCAACAGTAATGAAATTGGGTTAACCCAGGTAACTTTTTACAATAATACATATGAAGATTTTAGCAGTTATTTCCTTAGTGTAAACAATAGCTTCCAAATGTCATACGTGTTAGCCAATCCAATCATAAAACAGGAAACTTTTGGTCGTAATGGTGCCTTTAGCATTGCTTCCGGGGATCTCAATGGTGATGGCCGGGATGAGCTGATTTTGGCAGACATGGGCAACCTTTATGACTGCGGGATCAACTCATCAGGTTCCGGTTTTATTAATAGGCTTAATAATAGCTTCAGCAGCGAAATCTATGACGATCTTGTGACTTATGATTATCTCAGCGTCGGGGACATAAATCAGGATGGTAAGGATGACATTGTTCTTTCAAAAGGTATTTGGTCTAACAGCAGAGAGGGATTTGAGCTTTTCGGTCTTACGGTCAAACCGGGTTTGACTCAGGACTCCACCCTGTTTGAGATCAAGCAGCCAAAAACAGTGGCGGAACAAAATATCCCGGAACTTTTCCATTATGCCATCGTACTCGGAAATTTCAACGGGTATTCCTTCCGGATCGGAAAACCGGAACACTTCGTAGAAAAAAATGTAGCTCAACCGGTGGCCATACTTAATGCTCCTCCTGTTCACTTTGATATACTCAACAGTAAAACCTATGATTTAAGTAATTGCTTTTCCGGAAACGGGTGTACCACCTACTCGACATATACACAACAAAACTCAACCTCAAAGTCTGTCACGACGGTAATCCATAATGATTACGGTGAAGGTGCTGGTGTCGATGCAAAGGGTCAATTCGAGACGGCACCCATGGGAGTTGGTGCGACCGTGGATTATGAATTTAAACTGGAAGGCACCCTGGGAGCTGACTATAAAAACCAAAATGATTCATCATTCACCGTTACTGCGGATCAGAGTGTGCAAAACTACGGGGCCGATTTCATATACGAGACAGTAACTAGTTATGACTTATGGCAGTACCCGATTTACCAGGGAACAGATCCAACACCGTACAATTATTATATGATCATAGTACCCCAAAAGAATAGTGAAACTGCCCAGTGGGTATCAGCCAAAAGCTTCAACACGGCAGGATATATACCCACTCATGAAAACGGCAATATTCTTTCCTACCCCTCCAACGACAGCCTGAACAATAACCCGGAGATAGAACAAGTCTTCCCCCTCCAAAACTCACCTGATTTCGCTGTAACCAATACAAGCAGCAGTTCCAGAACGATACAGGTATCATCACTTTCACAAACGAGTGCGGATACAAGCTGGAATGCCGGATTTGATATGCACGCGAGTCTGGCCGGCGTACTCGTCGATGCTAATTATGATCATTCACACTTGAGTACCCAGTCCGAAACAATCACCAGTAGTGTCGAATTCGGTGTAAATCTTGGAGAATTAGACAGCCTGGGAGAGGCTGCCGCGTATCATGTAAAACCCTATGTTTATCATTCAAAAAACGGGGCTCTTGCGCTCGACTATGCCGTGGATCCCGACATTGCTTCACCCGGCACACCAGCGACCTGGTGGACACAAGAGTATGGTCAGGCGCCGGATCCGACGTTTATTCTCCCGTGGCTTTATGATCCCCAAAAAGGGAATAGCAGCGTGAGTTTTGCCAAACAACACCAAACAGGAGATATCGCTTTTAGCAGCACTAATCCCTCGCCCGGCGATATGATCACGATCACCGCCCGGATACGAAACTTCAGTCTGGTTAGTACAGGGGTACCCGTGAACGTTCGTTTTTATATTGGTAACCCTGATAGCGGCGGAGTTGCCATGGTGAACACCAGCGGCGATACGGTCGTCACGACGGCTCAGGCTATTGGTTCACGCAATTTCGCTGATGTGCACTTCAACTGGCATGCCCCCGCTTCCGTACCGGCGAACCTGCTGTATGGGGATTACTTACGCATATATGCAGTTATTGATCCCAACAATAAAATTACCGAGATCCATGAAAACAATAACATAGGCTGGAGTGCACTGGAAGTACCCGGTGTGGTTGCAACTGCTATTGAAAAGAACCCGAATGGTCAACTGCCCACTACCGTCAAACTCTACCCCAACTATCCGAATCCCTTCAACCCGACAACGACGATTCACTATGTTTTGCCGAAAGCCGGCAATGTCGCGCTAACCGTGTATAACGTTCTTGGTCAGCGCGTTGCCCGATTGGTGGACAGCCGGCAAACCGCAGGCAACCATGTGGTTCGTTTCAACGCCAATCAATTGTCAAGCGGGGTGTATTTCTACCGTTTGCGGGCGAACAATGTGGTCAGAACCGGTAAGATGATGCTGATTAAATAAACTAATTTTGTTTAAAAGATATAAGGATGCCATCACCATGATTGTTGGCATCCTTACCAAACCTATATACAGTCGATATCTAACATCTACATATATATCCATTATTTGATGTTTTGTCCCATAATATGTAGACTCACCCCATATCAGTCGTCCAGTTAAATCCACTCTTATATTTTCGCCACAATCGTCGAAAATAGGTTTACGAATATTAGAATCTTGTAACAAAAAGGGCCTTACTGTCTCTTTACTGGAAAGACGATTTGAATCAGCAACTAAACGGCTAACATATATTTTCGGATCATGGCTACAGCAAAATATGATTCTCGACAAATCGCCAAGACTATAGGCGTCGATACTATCTGCGTGGAATATTTAATGACCGGGAAGGCAACAATAAATATTTCAGGTGAACTGGGTGTGACGAAAGCAGCTCTTCAGGATTTTATAGACGGTCGTGTTCAGGAAAGCGTCTCCCTCATTATTGGGATGCCCCGGCATGAACTGCAGCAATTGCGTGATCGTCTGGCCCGTGAAGAAGCTATTGCGCTTGTGCTCGAGCAGGTTTTGAAGAAAAGAAAAGTCGCCTGAATCATTACTTTTATACCAATTAGCTATCAGCCGTAACCAGCCGGGTTCATGGCCAGCCCGCAGTGTAGCCGTTACATCCGCAAACTATTCATTCGATTATGCTTTTCTTCCACTACTTCTATTATGTTGCTCTGACGATATTCTATATCTACATCTCCCCTGCCATGCAAGAATCCCGCATTAAAACCAGGCACAATAAAGATTCTTTGGATATAAGAATTTGATCAAAATCATAGATGGATAAAAAAACTGTGTTGCCCTTAGGTTGTGTTATGAAACCCTATTGAATGTGTGATTAGCACTGCCCGATCAGAGTCGGGAATGACGTGCATATGGCAGTGTTAACACCAAGGATGACTTCGGACGCCCTTATTGTTTTAATTATAAGTTTGTTCTTTAATCATTAATTAAGCTCGTCACTTCTTAGCGCGCGCGTATTGCTTCGGCCACTCTACATCGACTCCCAGTTCATTTGCGGCGTGCAACGGCCAGTAGGGATCACGCAAAAATTCACGCGCCATTAGGATGGCGTCTGCCTGTTCGCTGCGCAGTATGTGTTCAGCTTGTGCCGGACTTGTAATCATGCCAACGGCACCGGTCAAAATACCAACCTGTTTCCGGATTTCGGCAGCAAACGCTGTCTGATATCCAGGTCCGGCCGGTATCTTTGCGTAAGACACCAACCCACCGCTCGAACAGTCGATCAGGTCGACCCCGGCCGCTTTCAGTTCACTCGACAAGGCGATCGACTGGATTAAATCCCAGCCGCCCTCGGCCCAGTCTGTTGACGATATACGCACAAACAGGGGTAAATCTTCAGGCCAAACCTCCCGTACCGCCCGGGTCACTTCCAGGGGCAGACACATCCGGTTAACCAGTGATCCGCCATACTCATCAGTTCGCTTGTTTGAAAGAGGTGATAAAAACTGGTGCATCAGGTATCCATGCGCCATATGTATTTCGATCAACTCAAAACCTGCCTTCAGACTCCGTCTGGCCGCTTCGCGGAAGGTATCGATTACATGCTGAATATCTTTTTTATCCATCTCCAGGGGTATCGGCAGATCCCCAAAAGGCACGGCACTCGGGGCTATTGTCTGCCATCCGCCCCGTTGTTCGTTGGCGTAGCCCGGACCTTCCCAGGGTGGGACTGTTGAAGCCTTGCGACCGGCATGTGCCAGCTGGATTCCAGGCACCGCACCATGTTCTTTGATAAATCGCGTGATCGGCTTAAATGCAATTTCATGATCTTCAGACCATATCCCGGAATCGTCAGGCGAAATACGGCCCTCAGGAGATACGGCCGTTGCCTCAACGATTACTGATCCTGCCCCGCCAACAGCCCGACTCCCCAAATGCACAAGGTGCCAGTCTGTAGGCAACCCTCCCAAACTGGAATATTGACACATAGGCGAAACAAATATGCGGTTTCTGAACGTGACATCTGCGATCTTTAGCGGTGTAAATAATTGTGCCATAACGAATAATAATGTTTGATAACGGGGTTTACAGTTGTATAATTACTGATGATGATTTTGTATATATAAAACAGTGATTAATGAGGTTCGTTCCTTATAAGATGCTGAGTCACATTATGAAACACCGATCCACATTGATATCGTACAAAAAATAAGGAAACAAATTTAATTTTATGACTATCCGTAAATGGTACAACCACTACATAACCCGGAGGTTTCAGTCGGGATTCCGGGGAAGCCAACGTGAACACAGACGAGACGCTATGTTCACGGAGAAATAAGGCTGAACTTGCTGTGTACTCCGTGTCATTCCCTGTGCTCCCTGTGGTTTCTACTACTCGTGGGCCATTTTCAGGCAAGTATTGGCCTGATTCCGGATCATCACTTTAACTTTTATGCAAAAATTTATCCTTCCATTTACAACATTCATGTCCAGTCCGTTACAAATTTTCAAAAACCCAACTTATCATAACCTGAGATTTACCGGTCTTACTTTAGTTATTCTGATGTTGATTGGAATCAGCCGCACCCGGGCACAGGTGAGATTTTCGGTTGCTGATACGCTTCATCTCGATTCCAACTGGTTTGCCAGGAGGGCTGACCATATTACCACGGACGGCACACAATTAACCACCAGAAATATTGATACTCAAAACTGGCTGCCCGCTGTGGTTCCCGGGACCGTACTGACCACCCTGTTACACGACAATAAGTATCCTGATCCCAACATCGGCTTCAACAATAAGCTCATTCCGGATATCGCCGATTCCGGTGCCGCCTTCTATACTTATTGGTTTTATACCACTTTCAAAACACCCATCCGGGGAAACGGCATACATACCTGGCTGCATTTCAACGGGATCAACTATTCCGCACAGATTTTTTTGAATGGGAAACGTATCAATACCGATACACATAAAGGGATGTTCCTGAGGGAGCGCTATGATGTGACCTCCACACTTCGGTCTGATACGGTTAATCAGCTTGCAGTTATTGTCTGCCCCCCGAATCCACCCGGGGTTGCCAACGGCGGCCAGGCTGGCGACGGAGTGATTGGAAAAAGTGTAACAAACCAGTACGTCGCCGGCTGGGACTGGATGGCACCCGTTCGTGATCGTAATACCGGTATCTGGGATGATGTTTTTCTCACAGAAACGGGACCCGTGCAAATACGCGATCCCTTTGTTCGTCCTGAGGTCCCCGGCGTCAGGAAACCGGGAGATGATCAGACGCCGGCGTATCTAAAAACATCGACAACACTTTTCAATGCCGATAGTGTATCGCAATCGGGGGAAGTGACTGTTTCAGTGGCCGGAGCATCGGCAGATACGGCGTACACGCTTGGACCGGGAGAACAGAAAAGCATCGTATTGCCGCAAGTAAAGATTGATCATCCACGGCTATGGTGGACTAACGGATTAGGTCCTCATCCGTTATATCCGGTTCGATTCAGCGTGACGACATCAGAATCGCGTTTGTCTGATCAGGCGGTTGTTCATGCCGGTATCCGGGAGATCACATCAGAGAAGGATCCGGTTTTGAAGGGACGTATTTTCAAGGTCAACGGGCAACCCGTGTTTATCCGCGGAGGCAACTGGATCACGAGCGATTGGATGCTCCGTTTATCTCGTGACAGGTACGACGCGGAAATCAGGTATATGGCAGGCATGCACCTGAACATGTTGCGCGTTTGGGGTGGAGGCATCACGGAACGCCCGGATTTTTATCGGGCGTGCGACCGGAACGGCATCCTGGTCATGCAGGATCTGTGGATCACCGGTGATGCTGACGGGGCATGGCATGATCGCCGCAAAAAAGACTCACGCGCTCGTCGCCGTTTCTACCCCGACGACCACAGCCTCTTCCTTGCCTCAGCAATCGACCAGGTGAAGATGCTGCGAAACCATCCGAGCCTCTGTTTCTGGGACGGGGGCAATGAGATGGCACCGCCTGCGGATATACGGCGCGCTTTGCAGAAAAGGATTATGCCCCGGCTCGACCCCGACCGCTTATTTGTGTCACATTCGACATCACAACAGCTTTATACCCATCCGGATTCTTTAGTGGGTGATGGACCTTATGGCATCCAACCGATCGACACCTTTTTTACGCACCGTTCTTTTCCATTCAACCCCGAGGTCGGATCGGTGGGGTTGCCCGTGGCGGAGACGCTTCACAAGATCTTTCCGGGAAATGACAGCATTCCGGATGGAAGGGGGTTTGTCCCGGCTGTATGGCGATATCATAAATACATCCCGTACGTCGATGCAAACGGCAAGGATCATATTCGGAGTTATGGTCTGGTCTACAACCTGGATACTTTTGCCCGGTATGCTCAAATAGCCAACTACAATCAATACCGGGCGCTTTTTGAGGGCTGGAATGCTCATATGTGGAAATGGTACACGGGTGTCCTGATCTGGAAGTTGCAAAATCCATGGACCGCCCTTCGTGGACAATTTTATGATTGGTATCTCAATCCGGATGGCGGGATGTACGGTTTGATGAAGGGGGCTGAACCGGTTCATGTCCAATACGATCCGGTAACGAAGGCTGTTCAGGTCGTTAATAACAAATTTAATCCTATAAAAAATGCCGTCATTCATGCCACCTGGTATACACTTAAAGGCCGGGTGACACCTGCCGGAAGTCGGACTCTGACAATAGCGTCTAATCAGGTCGATTCTGTTTTTGCCGTCAATCCCCAAACCATTAACAGCAATGTCTATTTCCTCAGACTGACTCTGAGAGACCAAAACAGAAACCTCTTAGCACGAAATTTTTACTGGCTCCATAAGCCCGGTTTGGATTATATTGATCTTCAGGAGCTCCGAAAGGCACATGTTCGTGTTACCGCAAAAATCAGCCCTGCTGAAACCGGACCACAGATTGTTGTAACACTTCAAAGCAGGGAGAGAGTCGATCATGGCCCTGTCGCTTTCTGGATCCATCTCCAACTCAGAAATACTGAAAATGACAATCGGGTCGCCCCTGCTTTCTATTCTGATAACTATATCAGCCTGGTACCCGGGGAAAAAAGGATGATCCGGATTGGTATGGATAACGGATATCTAAAGACACATAAGATTCCAAAACTTGTGGTGATTGGCTGGAATTATCCGAAAAAAACGATCACAATACGACAGTAAAACTATAATCTAACATTATTAATATTGGAGAATTTGCAATGAAAAAGTATATGGTTAGCGGTCTGGCTTTTATTCTGCTGGCTTGCGGATTATTGGCCGGCAAAAAAAATAATCAGCAACAGGGTAACCAGAACGCGGGACATGTTGTGATGGGATACATCGCAGGTTTTCGCGAAAGCCTGATCGCGAGCACGATTGATGCCAATAAACTCACCCATATTAACTATGCCTTTGGACTTGTCCGCGATAACAGGGTTGTTCTGGAAGGTCCATATGACACGTACAATCTGGAGGTATTGGATTCATTGAAACGGGTAAATCCCGATCTGAAGGTCATCCTGTCGGTTGGCGGTTGGGGCGGCTCTCACAACTTCTCCGATGCCGCGTTGACCCCTGAATCACGGTTAAAATTCGCCCGGAGTGCCGCCGATCTGGTACGGGTCTATAACCTTGACGGCATCGATATCGACTGGGAATATCCGGGACAAATAGGTGCGGGAAATATCTATCGCCCGGAAGACAAGCAGAATTTCACCCTGATGCTTAAAGAACTACGCACGCAATTGGATTCTATGGCAGCCCGGTTCAATCCCGGCAGACATTACGAGATCACTATTGCGGCTGGCGGGGATCAGAGCTTTCTGAATCACACGGACATGGCAGAGGCGCAGAAATACCTGGATTATGTGAACCTGATGACGTACGATTATCATACCAGTGCCAGTGACTCCACCGGTTATCTGACGAATTTATATCCCTCGCCACTCGATCCGGAACGAAACAGTGTTAAGACTTCTGTCGATATCTATGAGAAGGCGGGCGTTCCGGCAAACAAGATCGTGATCGGTGCCGCCTTTTACGGCCGGGGCTGGTCAGGTGCCGAACCTCTCAACCGCGGTCGATTTTCACCGTATACGGGTTCCGGACATTCTTTTTCATACGATACATTGCGCGTTAAGTACATAGATATGAATGGCTTTACCCGTTACTGGGATCAAACTTCGCAGTCGCCGTATCTCTGGAACGATGCAACTCAGACTATGATCAGTTATGAGGATCCCCAGTCATTGGCTGCCAAAGCAGAATATGTAAAGAAAAACAACCTGGCTGGCATCATGTTCTGGGAATATGGTGGAGACACAAGCGGCACCTTGCTGGGAGCCATTTATAAGGGATTGAACGAATGATAGATGCTCAGACTGGAAACGCCTGTATGACTGTCTGCAGAAGTGATTCCACCTAATGGATCACGTGTAAGCGATTCTTGGATGCATACCCCGAGCACAAGAATGTCATCCTGACGTCCGGTTTACCGGCTGAAGGATCTCGTTAGCATTCGGCACCGAATCCTGCAGGTGTAGCCATCCTCATCGCTAATCCACTCTGGAGAAAGGTCAAGTCTGCAACAGGGAACACCGCCTGTACTCTGTAGGGGTTACTATGTAAAAACCATCGTTGCTCGTATGCCACGAAATCCTACGCAGTCCCGATAGCGGGACTGCATCAGGATGACAGAGAAAATATAATGGGGCCCGTTCTGCATCACTATACGCCACGGACATCCATTGCCTGCTATTTTGTTTGGTTGCTTGGAAGCATCGGCCTGATGTCGGCCACGGGTTACCTTTTATTCTCAGGCATATCGGGAATCGGAGATTTCGGCACGACTCCCGAGATTCATCGTTATCCAAACGCAAAAATCCGGATTAATTTTGTGATGGGATTCAACTTGGTGATCAAAGAAATGTTAATGGAACGGACTAACTCGATAGCGATCTTGGGCTAAAGCCCGCTCTCTGTATTCTTCTCTTATCAGTCGGCTAAAGCCAACTGCAATGGAAGCATATTTATTGCCGTCTGTTTTAGCTGACCCAATAATAACCGCAAAAGTTGGAGCTTTAGCTTCATTCATCGGGCATTCTTTAAAGTCTTTTTATCCGGCGCAATAAATAATTAGACTCAAACCATCCGCGATGTCATCATAACTTACTCATATCTTCCGGCAAACCAATTCACCCTTGCCAACCGGAACAACCATGGCATCTACTCTTTCGTCGGTCAATGCCCTGCCGATCATCATGGACAGATCCTCTTTGTGCGTTGTGGCGTTATCCGCAATCAATATCCCGCCACTTACCATTCTGGGGATTACCAGCTCGTAGCATCTAAGGTAGACATCTTTCTCGGCATCCAGGAAACAGAATGAGACATCGTTTATCTCTTTCAGCCCTTTCAACGCATCCTCTTCGACGAGATGGATAACATCTTCAACACCAGCTTCCGAGAACGTCTCGTGAGCCTGTTCGACCTTGGCCGGAAATATCTCGTATGTAGTCAATGTATTGGACAACTGCCTGCAGGCCAGACTGATCCACAGGGAGGAATACCCGGCACTTGTTCCAACCTCGATCCAGTTTCCTTTGGGGGTTGCAGCTGCCATAAGTGCTATAAACCTGCCGGTGTCGGGTGTTATTTGCCTGAGGCGGTGCCAGTGCGAAGTCCCATCCTTCCGGTCTTTTTCATCTTTCTCCTCCAGAAATTTCATTCGATTCAAAATAGCCGTGGGGATGTCTGTAAACATGGAGTCGCTCCTTAGGGTTTTGAGTCCTTCATTTGGTATTGGTTGAATGCCACATTCACAGCAAAAAGATGGGATTTTTTCATCATTTTTAAATTTTCCAGGGATATTATGTGTCGATGCAAGGTAAAGCGTTGCCATCACTCTTCCCAGAAAAGATTCTAAAGGGGATCATCTAAGGTTGAATCAATACCTATAATTGAGGAATCGGACATCAATGTTGAACTATCGCGGGACGCCTGTGGTTTCGTATCCAGAATGTTCAGGTCATTACGAATGAATTGTTATCATCTGATGTCAGAGACTATGGATCTATCAGGGAAAACGGCTCTTGTTACCGGGGCGAGCCGCGGAATTGGAAAAGCGATCGCGATCGCGCTGGGAGAAATGGGGTGCAACGTTGCTGTTAACTACAACACCAGCGAACACCAGGCAGAAGAAGTAGCCGCACAAATCAGGAAATCAGGGATGAAGACAGCTGTAATACAGGCGGATGTTTCCAACCCGGATGAAGTTACCCGACTGGTTGAAAAAACGGTCGATTCGCTTGGCGATATAAGTATCCTTGTAAATAATGCTGCAATCGGTAAAGTCCGGTCATTTGAGAACATCACCGGAGAGGATTGGGACGAGACCATCAACACTAACCTGAAATCAGTCTTCCTTGTCACCCAGGCGGTCATCCCAATGATGTTAAAGCACAAGTGGGGCAGGATTATCAACCTATCTTCTGTCGCGGCCTTTACAGGCGGGCTTGTGGGTCCGCATTACACGGCGTCCAAAGCCGGGATCAATGGCTTAACGCGATATTACGCTGCACGCCTTGTGAAATCCGGCATAACCGTTAACGCCATAGCACCGGCCCTGATAGAAACGGATATGGTAAAAAATGCAAACCTGGATCCGGACATACTTCCGATTGGAAGATTCGGAAAACCTGAAGAGCTATCCTCTGTTGTCGAACTTCTTGTCAAGAATGGTTTCATGACCGGCCAGGTAATCAATCCGAATGGTGGTTTGCACTTTTAACCGCCGGATGAAATTCTAACACCGCATTTTCTGCGTTAAAATCTTTGGGTATCGATATACCTACATTAAATACATTTAAGGACAATACAATGAGAGCAGTTGGCTTATACAAATATTTAGATATCAGTGATCCCGAGAGCCTGGTGGATGTGGAGATCCCCAAACCGGGAAAACCGACCGGGCATGATATCCTGGTCCGGATTAAGGCAGTATCAGTGAACCCGGTAGACACCAAGATCAGATCCCCAAAAAAAAAGGTGGAAACAGTGCCTAAAATCCTTGGGTGGGATGCGGCAGGTATCGTTGAGGACACCGGTGAAGACGTGACCCTCTTTAAAAAAGGTGATGAAGTGTATTATGCCGGGAGTATCCTAAGACCCGGCAGTAATAGCGAATACCAGCTGGTCGATGAACGAATCGTCGGCAGAAAACCTGCTTCACTTTCCTTTGAAGAGGCGGCGGCATTACCGCTGACCACCATCACGGCCTGGGAAGCCATGTTTGAACAAATGCACATTTCCCCTGACGACAAAGAGCAGAACAAAGGGAAGTCGATCCTGATTATTGGAGCGGCAGGCGGAGTCGGGTCTATCGCCATTCAGCTTGCAAAAAAACTGGCCGGGTTGACCGTCATTGCAACGGCATCACGAAAAGAAACCGAATCATGGTGCAGGGAACTCGGAGCAGATTACGTGATCAATCATCACAACAATTTCGCCGATGAGTTGAAGAAGACAGGCCGGGAAGAAGTCGATTACATTTTTTGCCTGCACAGCACGGCCAGTCACTACGCCAACACAGCCGGACTCCTCAAACCATTCGGCAACTTCTGCACCATAGTCTCGATTGAGGCCGGCGACATCCTGGACATGAATTTGTTAAAGAACAAAAGTGCGAGTTTTTCATGGGAATTCATGTTCACCAAGTCATCCTGCCATACTCCGGATATGCAATCACAACATGATTTACTAAACAGGGTAGCTGATCTTATTGACAATGGTGAACTTCGGTCAACCATGAAGGTGAACTTCGGTCAACTGACAGCGGACAACCTGCGGAAAGCTCATGCTCAACTTGAGTCCGGTACGACAATCGGTAAAATTGTCCTCTCAGGAATTAACTAAAAACGCCCAAAATCCACCTTAATGAAACCAGTTAAAGAACAGACGATCCTGGTTACCGGGTCTACTGACGGGATCGGGAAGCTGACCGCATTATCGCTTGCCAAACAACACGCACAGGTACTCGTCCATGGCAGATATGAGGATAAGGTACACAGTGTGGTCACCGAGCTGAAGCTGACGACCGGCAACATGCGCGTGGCGGGTTTCGTGGCCGATTTCTCCGATCTGAATGAAGTCCGCTCCATGGCTGAAGAAGTAAAGAAGAAATTCCCAAAACTGGATGTCCTGATTAATAACGCCGGCGTCGGTTCTGACGATGAGGGTTTGAGCAAGGATGGTTATGAATTGCGTTTCGCTGTCAACTACCTGGCTCCCTTCCTGTTGACCCATCTCTTGTTGCCCGGACTGAAGGATAGCGCACCTTCGCGTATTGTAAATGTTAGCTCAGCAGGACAGCAAGCCATCGATTTCGACACCATAACGGATGAAAATGATAACGGGGTACAGGCCTATTGCCGGAGCAAGCTGGCCCTTGTGATGTTCACGATTGACCTGGCAAAGCAACTGGAGAACGATAAGGTTACTGTGAACAGCCTGCATCCGGGGACGTACCTGAATACCAACATGGTGCGGCGCGCCGGTATCGATCCATGGGGCAAACCCGAAAGCGGCGCCGATGCCGAGGTATATCTGGCGGTATCGCCTAAGGTTGACGGGACGACAGGTAAGTATTTCAACGTCAAGTCGGAGTCAATGGCCGAGGATCAGGCCTATGACGCGCAGGCAAGACAACAATTGTGGGATCTGAGCATGAAACTGACCGGATTGGGGTAAAACTGAACGCCGCCCGGTAGTATGGATAATCACGGGGGATTATCCATACTACTGTAGAACAAAGAGAGGAACGGCGCATAATTTTAAAAACAGCAGCAATGTGGTTCAGTAAAAAAGAATCGTATGAGTTAGGCGATATCAAAGTAAGCGTCTATAAAACTGATGATCCCGAGGTTGTACTCATAAAAAGCAAGGGACCAAACTTCAAAAATGAATTTGAAGTGCCCCGGGAGGAATTCGAAAAGAATCGATCGCTTATCGACCGGAGGATCATCAATAACTTTAAATCGAATTACAACTATCATATGTTTGGGTGATTATTTTCCGAATCATTAGAAAGGGAGCAAACGTATTCTTCTTATATGATAGAATAGGTCACTTATTTCTAATATGTGACCTATCAGCAAGTTGTCAGATTCATTTAGAATAGTGATCTTGCCTGTACCATTCTATCTGTCATCATACAAATTAATTGGAGGAGGATTGTATGAGGAGATTGTATTTATGCCTGGG
>DATFNI010000102.1:0-4857 GCA_035266485.1 Balneolales bacterium | reverse complement strand
GGTATTGATTTGCCGGACGGTACGAAAGTGAGAAAAGGGGCCATCGACGCTATCCGCGCACTTGTTACGAAAAACGGAGATGAATTTCCGAAATCTCTGGAAGAACGAACCAATACCATTGCAAAAGACGGTGGAACCCCGCTTGTTGTGGCCGTCAATGACAAGCCGGCCGGCGTGATTCAGCTTGAAGATATTCTCAAACCAGGCATTGCCCAGAGATTCGAGCGTCTCCGCCGGATGGGGCTGAAAACCGTGATGGTGACCGGTGATAATCCTCTGACTGCTGAATTTATTGCAAAGAAAGCAGGTGTAGATGACTTTATAGCCGAAGCCAGGCCTGAGGATAAACTCACATATATCCGTGCCGAACAGGAAAAAGGCAAACTTGTGGCCATGATGGGCGACGGGACCAATGATGCACCAGCCCTTGCCCAGGCCGATGTAGGTGTGGCTATGAATTCGGGTACCCAGGCCGCGAAGGAAGCTGGCAACATGGTGGACCTGGATAACGATCCGACTAAACTGATTGAAGTTGTAGAGATAGGGAAGCAGCTTCTGATGACGCGTGGAACCTTAACCACATTTTCGATTGCCAATGATGCAGCAAAGTATTTTGCTATTGTGCCTGCGCTTTTCGTGGCAGCAATTCCCGGTCTGCAGTCCCTGAACATTATGCACTTGGGCTCGCCCGATTCGGCTATCCTTTCGGCCACCATTTTTAACGCGATCATCATCCCTCTGTTAATCCCACTCGCCCTGAAAGGTGTGGCTTACAAGCCAATAGGAGCCGGACAATTACTGGTCCGCAACCTGTTGATTTACGGAGCCGGGGGACTGATTCTGCCGTTCATCGGCATCAAACTCATTGACTTGATCGTTCACCTGTTTATCTGATAGGAGATAGCTCATGAAATCTATTCGACAACTTACCGTCCTTTTTTTGTGTACCCTTGTTCTTTTCGGGTTCCTGTACCCGGTCCTGATCTGGGGTATCGGAAGACTTACGCCACACAATGCAAACGGGCGCCCCATCACTCTAAACGGTCGCATTGTAGGTTATGAAAATATCGGTCAGTTATTTACCGGATCGGATTATTTCCATGGGAGACCCTCAGCCTCGGATTATAACGCTGATCCCTCCGCGGCAACGAATTACGGTCCGACCAACCCGATATTACTGAAAGATATTCATGAGCGTATCGATACGTTGATATCTGAGAATCAAGGGATAACAGCTAAAAATATTCCCTCCGACCTGGTTACTTCATCAGGCAGCGGACTCGATCCAGATATTTCTCCACAAGGTGCTTACCTGCAAGTAGCTCGTGTTGCAAAGAACCGGGGGCTTCCAGAATCAAAAGTTCTTGATTTGGTGAAACAGCACATTAAAGGTCCGCTATTCGGTTTTCTGGGACCGAGTCGTGTAAATGTGTTAAAATTGAATATAGCGTTGGATAAAGTTAAACCTGAATCACCCTGACAGGGTATACTGTCGCAAGTCTGTAACTTGTGACATATATGCATTACAAATCCCATGAGTGAATCCAAGCAAACAGCCACCCGATTTTTAGAACTGATCCGACGATCCCAACGCGGAAAGCTAAAGGTATACCTGGGCATGGCGCCCGGGGTGGGCAAGACATACCGTATGCTCCAGGAGGCTCATCAATTGCTCGCCCAGGGAGTTGATATCTGCGTGGGGCTAGTGGAAACGCATAAACGCGAGGATATTACCCAATTATTGGGGGGGCTGCCAGTTCTACCACGGAAAGAGCTGTTCTACCGTGGTAAGAAACTGGAGGAGATGGATGTCGATGCAGTATTGCTTCGTAAACCAGAAATAGCCCTGGTGGATGAATTGGCCCATACTAACGCACCCGGTTCACGTAACGAGAAACGCTGGCAGGATGTGGATGAGCTGATTGCATCGGGCATCAATGTGATCAGCACGGTAAATATCCAGCATCTTGAAAGCATCCACGAGGAGATCCGAAGTATTACAGGCATTGATGTTAAAGAGAGAATCCCTGACGCCGTGCTGCAAAGAGCCGATGAAATCGTAAATGTCGACCTCACAACCGATGAGCTGATTCAGCGTTTAAAAGAAGGCAAAGTGTATCACCCAAGCCGGGTTGGAGCTGCATTAGCCCACTTTTTCCAGCCCGACAATCTTGTACAATTACGCGAGCTGACTCTTCGCGAAGCGACACGTCTGGTAAGCAGGCAGGCGGAGATTGTCGTTACACCTAATCGCAGACTGCCAATTGAGGGTATTGCGACGTGTGTAAGTTCCAACAGTAAAACCGGTCCCTATCTTATCCGTGCTTCCAGTCGTCTTGCCAACACTGCACAATCGCGTTGGTATGTGATTTATGTAGAAACACCTCGCGAATCAGTCGATCGTATTCCTTTGGAATCACAGCGTGGGCTAATGCATACCCTGGAACTCGGTGCTCAGATGGGAGCCGAGATCATCAGACTGCAGCAAACTGATATTGCCAAAGCGATAATCGATTTTACCATCGAAAAGCGGATCAACTGGATTGTGATTGGTCGTCCTTACAGTAGCTGGTGGCGGCGTCTGCTACACAAAGATGTACTATCTAACCTGATACGTAGTACCATCAATACTTCTATTAACCTACAAATAATATCCACTTATGATCGGTCTTAGAACCAAAACATTTCTGGGGCTCGGATTCCTTTTCCTCCTGATCGTCCTTTTGAGTGTTCTGGGAGCCAATATGACCCACCAGATGTCCTCGGACACGGAGTCCATACTTAAGGATAATTTCGCATCTGTACACTACGGATATCTCATGTTAAATGATTTGGATCAGATGCAGCAGTTTACCCTTGCATCCGCAGATACTGCTCAACAGCAATATAAGTCGGTTGAATCACGCTTTGATTCTGTGCTGACCCTGGAAGCTAAAAATATAACTGAACCCGGTGAAGCGGGCCTGGTGGAAAGGCTAAAAGTTTCGTTTCGTCAGTATCGAACAGTTAAAGGCTGGAAAAGTGGTGAGAGGACGGAACAGTTAGCTACGCTTTATCAGAATATCAAATCGGATATTCAACAGATCTACCACATCAACCGTCAGGCCCTGATCAAACGCTATAACAGGGTTACTAAGCGCGGATATGATTCATCTGTCACAACACTTGTTATCGGTGGGTTCAGCACCTTGTTCGCATTGGTATTTATGGTGTATTTCCCTGGAGTTTTGGTTAATCCGTTGCGGGAAATTACCGACAAGATAGACGCCATATCACAGGGCGATTACAAACAACGAGTTGCATATTCCTCTTCAGATGAATTGGGTACTCTGGCTACCTCATTCAATCGGATGGCTTCAAAGTTATATGAATTCGAGCAGAGTACACTCTCTGATGTGCTGGCCCAGAAGAAACGATTGGAGACTGTTCTTAACAGCATGAGTGATGCCGTCTTTATTCTCAATGAGAACAAACGGGTTATTATGGTTAATCCGGCATCTTCTGTGTTAAGCGGTCTACCTGAGTCTGGTTTAGTGGACAAACATATTGCCGAATTAGCCAAAACAAACGATTTTATGTCTGGCATTGTTGGCGACCTGATTATTCCGTATGGCCCGGCAGATACCGTGGAGAGCAAACCGATCAAAGTAGTAGTCGATAACCGGGAGCTTTATTTTACCAAGGAGATTCGGAATCTTTCAATCAAACCGGCTTCGGAAAAATCAACAACGCTTATCGGTCATCTCATTATTCTCAAAGATGTTACTGACATTGCGGAAAAAGATGCTGCAAAAACCAGCTTCCTGGCAACAGTCTCTCATGAACTCAAAACTCCTATATCCTCAATCAATCTGACATTAAAACTATTAAAGGACAGAAAAATTGGAGATTTGAATGAAGAACAAGAAAAGCTAATCAGTTCGGTAAAACAAGATACAGATCGACTCAATGCGTTCGTAAAAGAGTTGCTTGATTTCAGCCAGGTGGAATCAGGGAACATAAGACTGAACCTCGCCCACGTAGACCTGAAAGAACTGGTCGATTATGCCGCGGAAGCTCTCAGACGGCAACTTGACAACAAAGATCTGACCATTGACATGAACATGCCCGATGAACCTGTTTCAATCAAGGCAGATCCGGAAAAAACCGTATGGGTTTTAACCAATCTTATTGGAAATGCAATCCGGTATTCCCCTCACAGTAGCACCATCACAATTCACGTTTCGCAAAATGAGAAGGAAGTGCTTATATCGGTAAGGGATCAAGGGCCCGGTATACCTAAAGAATATCAGAATCAGATTTTTGAAAAATTCGTGCAGGTCGGGGGAGATATGCGACGTGGCACCGGACTCGGTCTGGCTATATCAAAAGAATTTCTGCAAGCACAAAAGGGACGGATATGGCTGGAAAGTGAGTTCGGCAAAGGTACTACGTTCACCATTGCGCTACCTGTTGTATGAGGTGTCAGCGAGATGAATAGTGTTCCATAAAATAATTAAGCAGTAACGACCTATTTGAAAAACAAGGTCTATGATCCATTTGCAATTTTCATGAACCAATTTTGAAATGAGTAATAACGAATCAAGTAAAAATAACACAGTAAGTCTTAGTCGTAATTTAGGTCTGCTCGATATCACAATGATTGGTGTGGGGGCCATGATCGGGGCTGGAATATTTGTGCTGACCGGCTTGGCCGCGGGAACGGCAGGACCGGCGCTCATTGTCGCATTTGCGATTAATGGAGTAATTGCAGTCTTCACAGCGATGGTGTATGCCGAGCTGGGTTCCGCTATCCCCGAGGCAGGTGGCGGCTACTTATGGGTAAAAGAGGGTCTGCCAGGGCCTAATGCATTTCTG
>DATFNI010000101.1:0-2727 GCA_035266485.1 Balneolales bacterium | reverse complement strand
GCCGTCATCACGTTTGCATCGAACTGTTCATGCATCACGTCAGCGTCGCTCTCGTTGAAACCCAACCCGGCATACCCGCCGGCGTTATTTACGAGCACACCCACATGATTAAATGGTTTCGGGAGGATTACCGATTCAAGTCCTTTTGGGTCGGACAAGTTGCATTCAACGGTGTAAACGTGCCGGGCGCCTTGTTCCTCGCATGCCTGCCGGGTTTCGGCCAGCCCGTTTGGATCACGAGCTATCAGCACCAGTGGATGATGGCCGTGTTCCGCAAAAAAAAGTGCGATTTGCCGGCCAATCCCGCGACTGGCGCCGGTTATGACAACGGACAGGTCTTCGAAGGTCATTCAACGAACTCCCAGGAACTTGTGTGTCTGAAGACTGATGCTCCACTCCGGGTGCTCCTTCACATATTCGACAATAAGGCCCATGGATTTTGGGGTGGTCCACTCAGGCTGCAAAAGCAGGCGGGCAGTATCGGGGCATTTCGCAGCGTTTTCTTCAGCCCATTTAAGGTCCTTATTCGTCAGGACCACGACTTTCAGCTCATCTACATAGGAGAAAACTTCATCCAAAGGCTTCTTGAATCGCTTGGGTGAAAGAGTAATCCAGTCCAGGTGACCGCTTATGGGCGAAGATCCGCTTGTTTCGATGTGGATCTTCAATCCGGCACGGCGAAGGGATTCGGTCAATGGTGTCAAATCGTGCAACAGAGGCTCTCCGCCAGTGATAACCACCATATTCGTTCCGCTTGCCACGGCGGATCGAACAAGACTGCCAACCGTTACTTTGGGATATTTATCTGCATCCCAGCTCTCCTTGACGTCACACCACCAACAGCCGACATCGCATCCGGCCAATCTGATGAAATAAGCGGCCTTACCCGTATGAACCCCTTCCCCCTGGATGGTGTAAAAGTGTTCCATCACCGGATAGGTTATCGATTCCGGGTCCTTATCAAGCAAAGCCAGGGTGGTATTTCCTTGTTCTTCAGGTTTATACATCTTCATCCGTGTATTCTACCCAGCTGTCCGGTGTTTCCCAGACAGTGACGGTCAGCTCTATACCATCGGGAATACGTTTCTTCGTTTCATTGTGTATGTACTCGGCCAGGCGTTCAGCCGTAGTAGACACCGGCACATGCTCATTCAGCAAACAATGGTCGAAGCCCCCTTTTTCCACATCCTTTGCAGCCCATTTCAGTTCGCGGAAATCGCAAACCATGTCAGGTGTCTGCAGGTATTTGGAGGGATTCAGCCGGTGTGATTTGGCTGTCACTCTCACACGGTAGGTATGACCATGCACGCGGCTGCATTTACCATCATACCCTTCGATAGCATGAGCGGCATCAAATTTAAATTCCGTATTTAGTTTCCAGGTCGGCATTAACTTTTCGATTCTAATCAGCGTATTGTATTACCGAGTCGGGGTTGAATGATTTTTTGAGATCACGCGTACGCTAAGTTAACGACCGGCACTTCCGAACGGTTTCGAATCATTCATTATATCTATTCCGGGTCGCCTGTGCCTGCACGCTTTTTCTATCATCCCGAACTCAAATTTCAATAAGATGATAAGATACGGCTTATATCAGTCAGTTTCCCACATAACCGGGCATCCATTTACACGAGTAATTGCTTTAGGAATTTGCCGGCCGTTACCAAGGCTGGTGATCGCATCCATTACGTAATGGTTTTTGGCATTTCCCGCATTAGACGGACTATCATCAATAGCTCCGCGATAGACCAGTTTTAAATTCTTGTCGAACAGGAACACCATCGGAATCTGACGAATACCGAATGCATTGCTTACCTCATCATTACTATCAGATACGTATGGGAATTGGTAGTGATATTGATCCGATTCTTTTTTGTTATACCTGACAGACTCAGGTCCGTTAACTAAAGCAGCATTGGGGTTTACGGCAATCATTCCAACATGATAGGTTTGGCAGGTTTGGGCCAGCATATTATACTTGCTTTGCCACTTATCAGCGACACCGCAGGTATTAGCTGTAAATAACACCAACAAGCCGTTCTTTTTCTTCATCATCGACAAGGACAACATATTGTAATTAGTATCCTGCATCTGATAATCAGCAAGCGGCATTTTTGCCCCAATTTGAAGTGGTTGCTTATGTCCCGACATGGAATCCGGGTACGATCCTGAAAAAATTACGAGCATAAAAGGTATCAGAATGCCATAAAAACCATACTTCTTCATTTGAAGCCTCCCGTCGTGTTCACTTAGTTTCAAAAAGCATTGAAATCTGATCGATATTCTCAGGTCTTGAAGTCATTTCTTTAACAAGTGTAACGGTATACCTGCCAAGGCTTGTATACAAATCATGCAAATCCTTCAACTCATACAGACTTTCCATGTGATTCCTGAGGGTCTGTAGATCACCGCGGCGCAACGGACCGGTTAATGCCCGGTCTGGTCCTTTTGCTAAAATCTGATCCAGAGTCTGCCGCATTAACGGAGCCAACAATTCCATGCTCTTGTTTTCTTCAGGCAGAAGCTTTTCAGCCGCACCTGCTATCGTAACCATATAATTGCAGGCAAATACAGCAGCGATATGCAGTTGCTGCTTTTCGACTGCCGTCACACGAACTGTTTTAGCTCCAAGAGATACGGCAAACCGTTCTAGCAATTTGAGCAGATCTTTATCTCCCTGCAGACTTATCCAGATTTCACGAAAAATTTCCGGATCCGGATCTATTG
>DATFNI010000100.1:0-7256 GCA_035266485.1 Balneolales bacterium | reverse complement strand
CCCAGCCTTGTAGAGCGGAGGCGCCATTCACCCACCATTGGTCCACATTACTGGCAAGATATCCGCCATTTCCATAAACATTACCTGCAGTAGCCTGCGGGACAAAATCTGCCGTGATGTCCGTAGCCCATACCCAGGTTTTTGACCCTGAACCTGCCAGATTACTCCAGGTAGGAGAAAGCGCATGATCAATTTTAGAAATCGTGATTGAAGTGGAATCTTTCACAACACCACCCGAAGTGGTTGCATAGAAATAGACCTCATTCTTACCAAGAAATGGGAGTAGAACTGTATCTTGTTGATTTGTTGACGTCCCGACGCCGGTTACCCACATTCCGGAAGTATGCGGCGTGTTATTGACCATAACAATCTGGTTCCCCCCCTGGGTAGTAGCATGTACATCCAATTTAATCTGCGACGTTGGGAGTACCGGTCCAAGGCTACCGTCATTACCTTTATAAGGATTACATGATACAATCAGAAACAACATGAGAGTTCCCAACATGTACCATATTCTTTTGCTGTATTTCATTATCGTATTTATTTAATGGCTAGTATGTGTGGGAAAGACACCGTTTGGGGTATCTTTCCTCTCATTGTATTATTTAATTTCCCTGATAGATTCTATCTCCGTCTGACGAAGTCCAGCCATCATTTTGCTGGAGTTCTCCGCTCGAAAGATCTATTTCAGTTCCCGGAATCGGCAGGAAACCCTGGGTTTCTTTAAAACGCGTAATATTTGGTTTATAGGTTGTTTGAGTTCCTGCGTTCCAGATCGTTACGCCATTTTCAGCCTGCAAGTCAGAAGCCATGGTTCCATAACGAAGTTCATCCCAATACCGGACGCCTTCAAAGGCAAGTTCGGCTCGTCTTTCCTGTTGGATGTTTGCAAGAGAAGCGCTACTCAATTGCCCCAATCCTGAATGTGCATGAACTTCATTCAGATAAGTCAAGGCATTGGGACTGCCAAGTTCGGCAGCCATTAACAAAACATCCGAATAACGGATAAGAATTAAGTTCTGTGTGTTGTCAGTCTGGGTGTTGTAGGTTAGTGTAGGATAGATTTCATGACTATAGTTCCACATGTTTCCTGAAGCACCGGCACTGGCAGGAGCCTTTACATTGATAGGTATATATTTCTTTTGCCAATAGCCCGTTTCTTCCCATAAATCGCCACCCGCCTGATAAGACGGAGTAACACCTTCAGACGCATCGTTGACATCCCAAACAGAGGCTTTTTTTCGTATATCGCCAGATGCAAACCACTTGTTAGAAGTGAAAACAGTAGGACTAACGGTACAAAATCCCCAACCGTAACCAAAAGGCAGGGTTCCTTGTAATCTCACGCCCTGGAACAAGTCAATGCTATTATCGTAAGAGGTGCTTTGATTATTATTCCAGCCGCCGAAGGTTGAATATACGATTTGGAATACGGCTTCGGGATTGTTTCCTCCCGCCGAACCATCGTCACCAACCCATGATAAATTGTTATTCCTTGCATAAGGATAGGTATTGGTACTGTCCGGGCTTTTGTAAGAGTATGGCCAAAGATCACCGAAGGTCGGTTCTACACTGTTCCCGCTGTTGGCAATACAGTCGTCAATCCATTTTACGACATCTGCATTTTTAACGGTGCCGCCACCTGTCAAAGGCATGGTTGCTGAAGAAGAGTAAGTTCTTCCATAAGCCTGACCGTTATAAAACAGGAAAACACGTGCCATCAAAGCTTCTGCAGCCCATTTTGTAGCATGACCCGGTTCAAGTTGGTGATAACCAACACTTGGCATATTGTCAATTGCAAACTTGAGATCGGAAGCAATCAGGGCATAAACACTATCTACGGAAGCACGTACCGAGGTAGGTTTTGCCGGATCGGTAATAAGAGGTACTCCCATCATTTTCCCTTTTACAGGACCACCGAAAAGTCTCATCAGATCAAAATAATTCATGGCTCTCATGAAATGAGCTTCACCATCAATTTGATTCTTCTGGTCTGCGTTATCCCAACCAGTTACTTGACCGATGTAATTAATCAAGTTGTTCGCTCTGAAAATTCCCTGATAATAATTCTTCCAGGTATTTTCATACTGATCATTTTTTGATTCCTGCCATTGATCTATAGCCCCTTGATTATCATGTTGGCCTCCGCCACTAAAAGATTCGTCCGACATCTGCTCGGAAAGCAGAAAAATTGATCCTCCATTATTCGGATCAATTGCCGAGCAATAAGATGAATATATGGCTGTCAAGGCCTGTTCTGCATCAGAGGGACTTTGATAGAAATTTGCAGTTGTTTTCTGTGTCACGTCCTGGGTGTTCAGAAAACTTTGCTTGCATCCGGAAATAAGTACGAATGTCAGGATGACTGATATATATATATCTATTCTTTTCATACGAAATATCCTTTGGGAGATTAAAATTTAAGATCCATGCCAAGCATAAATGTTCTTGGAGATGGATAATATCCAATATCGATTCCTTGCGACCAGCTATCCGGTGCATATCCTACCTCGGGATCCATTCCTCTGTATTTGGTAAAGGTATAAGCGTTCTGTATGGTTACATACAATCTGGCTTTTTGTAGAGGAATATCTCTCCATAAATCCTTGAAATCATATCCCAGGGTTATGTTTGAAATGCGGAAATAATCGCCTGACTGCAACCACATGTCCGAGAAATTATTATTATTTGCATTTCCGTTCAGAGAAACCCGGGGCATTGAATTGGAAGTGCCCGGCCCGTGCCAGCGGTTTAATATGCCGGTTGTATAATTCCCAAGAGGATCATTTAAAGAATTCCAATCGGTAGCCTGAACAATTTTATCACCCGCAACACCTGTTCCCAGCAAAGTTAAGTCGAATCCTTTATATGCGAGATTGATGGTTGCTCCAAAAGTATAGGGTGGATGCGGATTTCCAATATTCGTGCGGTCGGCGTCACTGATTTTTCCATCCCCGTTAACATCTAGAAAACGAATATCACCAGGAACGGCATCGGGCTGAATCAGACCTCCGTTTTTATTTTTATAAGCCTGTACGTCAGCTGTAGTCTGGAAGATACCATCCGTTTTATAACCGTAATAAGCACCTGCCGGCATGCCGACTGCTGCCACATACCAGGAACTGTTATTTCCGTAGAAACCAGTAGCGCCATAAATAATGCCGCCCCCTTTAATTTTCGTTACTTCGTTATGATTGTAAGCGAAGTTGGGAGAAATCTCATAATGCAGTGCCCCGATATGATCAGTCCATCCCAAATTGATTTCATAGCCTTTGTTTGCGATGTTACCACCGTTTACATAAGCGGGATTGGTTCCGGCAACGGCTGGAACAGGTACTTGAACTAACCATCCGTCAGTCTTTTTGTTATACAAATCAAAATTCAGGCTCAACCGGCTGTTCAGGAAATTGGCATCAAATCCGACATCGGTTTGGGTAGAAGTTTCCCATGTTACGTCCGGATTTGGCAAGACATTGGGGTAGGCTCCGGCACTTTGCTTTGTCTTATCACCGAATGTGTAAAAACTTCCGGCTCCCGTTCCACCCGTCTGAATGGTTGACAGATATTGAAAATTAGAAATGGATTCATTTCCATTCTTTCCCCAGCTCGCCCGTATCTTCAGGAAATCCAACCAGGATTGTGTACTTCTCATAAACGGCTCACTGGTAATGATCCAACCTGCTGAGAACGCGGGAAAAGTACCCCAGCGGTGTCCAGCTGCAAAATTGGATGAACCGTCAGAACGAACCACAGCAGAGAGTAAGTACGTTTCTCTGTAATTGTAGTTCACACGGCCGAAATAAGAGAGAATTTGGTGTTTGCCCCAGGGCGAGCCACCTACTACCGTGCCCCCCGTTGAAGAAATAGTAGGAGTATTGCTTAAATAAGCATATCCAAAGCTGTTGAATATGTTATTCGTATTTTGAGCATTCATAGACTCACCAAGTCCATCTTTTTCGACTGATGCACCCGCTAAAACGCTAAAATTATGATCCTGGTTAATATTGAATTGATAAGAGAGCGTATTCTCCCATATCCAATTTAGCCCGACATACATGTTTTGATTCGTACTGTTAACGGAGTTTCCTACGGCAGTAGTTGATGTGGAAACCGATCCAAGATCATATGTCGGCTGAAATGAGCGATAACCGCCACCGGAAATATTTGAACTGAATCGCGAGGTGAACTCAAGATTTTCAATGGGACTTACGTTTGTGTAAAAACTCGCTGTCAAATTGTGATTCTTTGAGCTGTTCAATCCACGGACATTAATCATCGTTGCAATGGGGTTGTTTTGTAAGTGATCCCACGGGACGGCATAGCTGTATAACCCCTTTGCTCCGTAAATCGGCAAAAATGGATTAGCAGATTCCATATCGTAAACATCATTCCAGTATCCATTGCCGACAGCTATACCGCTTTTTTCGTTAAACGAATATGTTAGGTTTTCTCCAATTTTCCATTCCGATCTTCCACCGTTGCCGCCGAGCAGTGTATGATCACTGTTGATACGTACATTATAACGATCATAATGCGAAGCCACAGGTTCACCTAAAATCCCATCCTGGGACATATAGGATAGACCCAATGAATAAGTTGAGCGGTCGCTTCCTCCCGTTATATTCAACGAATGACTTTCAACAGGAGCATCCGCATTTGTAATCGCCTGCATCCAATCGGTCCCTTTATTCGTGCCGGCAAGAATAGCTGCTGCATTCGGAACAAGGGAGACCATTTTTCCATTGTCATTTCCATTTAAACTGGCTGCCAATTTAGTAATGTCGTATGGCATCTGCCCGGCATTAACCATTCCCTCATTTATAATGGCCAAATATTGTTGGGCATTTAAAGTATTGGCTGTTCTATAAACATTCTGCCAGCCGTAATAACCGTTATAGGTGACCGTTGGCTTCTCATTTTTTTGTCCGTGCTTTGTCGTGATAAGTATCACGCCGTTTGCGGCACGCGATCCATAAATAGCTGCAGTAGCATCCTTCAACACATCCACACTTTTAATATCTGAAGGAGATAAATTGTCGATGCTTCCTACAACAACCCCATCAACAACATACAAAGGCGTGGAATTGCCAATTGTTCCCATGCCGCGGATATTGATTTTATAGGAATCACCGGGCTGGCCGTCCGTTTTAGTAAGCTGTACACCCGGTGTGCTGCCTTGCAAGGCACCCAACGTTGAAACAGTATTTAGTTTTTCAACATCAGCACCACTAATCTGCACCGTTGCCCCCGTTAATACCTTTTTCTGTTCAACACCGTATCCGATCACAACCAGTTGCTGACCTTTCAGGGTCTGCGAAGACAACTGTACATCTATAACCGACCGGTTATTAATAGCGATGCTTTCACGGGTATATCCGATATAGGAAAATATCAGGGTATCCGCCGCCGAAGGGACATTTAAAGTATAATTACCCTTCAAATCTGTGGCTGTTCCAATACTGGTACCTTTCACCAGCACATTAACCCCCGGAAGCGTTTCCCCTGTGCTTGCATCAGTGACCTTTCCTTTTACTGTCACCACCTGCACCGGTACGGCCGGTATCAGCTGTGGTGCCTCCTTTTCTGTTGAAAAGATGCCAAACGTTTTGGGGTTCAGTTGCTTATAGGATAACGGGTATCCCTTAAGGACACCATTAATCACATCATCGATCTTATTGGTTACAGTAAGGGAACTCTTGACATCCTTTTGTTCAATGATCCCTCCCTGATACAGAAAGACTACCTGAAAACGCTTTTCAAGCATCTTTAAAGCCTGCTTTAGAGGAGTTCCACTCTCTATTTCACTGATTTTATAATCCTTGCTCGTATTTGAGCTGTTTATCGGAGTCTTGTACCAGTCGCCCAGAGTCTGAGCCTGGCTTCCCAGCCCTCCCAGCACCAGAAGAAAAACCATCAGCAGACTTACCCTGAATTTCACATGTTTCATAGCTAATCCATCCATATGCTAATTATTTAATGTTGTATTTGTTTGTTGTCCAATGTAGATAGTGTCACCGGTCGCAGAGCTGTACACAGGGGCTTTCAAGACCTGAGAAACGGCCTTCACAAGGTCTTGCATACTCCGGTAATAGACAGCCCCGTTGAGTTTTTTGGTGGTAAGGTCCGGATTGATCATTACTTTTATGTTGTACATCTTTTCAAGCCTTTGTGCAAAATTACTGACAGGGGTGTAATCAAACTTTAGAATGCCAGTAGCCCATGAGGTATAAAGGGTTGGGTTAACTTTCCTTTTTATGATAGTTCCCTCATTTTTTAGTTCCACCAGCTCACCCGGAGTGACAGTTATCCTCTGAATTTTGTTTGATATCCTCCCCACTCTAGGTTCCACACTAACCGATCCATCCTCTAAAACAACTATAGTACGATTGACACCACTGATGACCTCAAAACGTGTCCCCATATCAAGAATGGTCCCCTGTGGCGTGCTTATCCGCAACTCGGGGCGGGCAGAGGTCTTTCGGTGAGCGATTGAGAAGTATGCCTCGCCATTTAAACGGATACGTACGGTCTTTCCGGATACCCATCCATCATAATAAGTGAGCGACGCATTAGACTTGAGCACGATTTTCGATCCGTCTGACAAGGTAATGGTCTTTTGTTCGCTGTCCCCTGTTGTGATGGTTTTTTCTTGTGCCTCAGCTATCTGTTTCGGAGCCTGATTCGTGTTCCAAAAGCCGGCGTAATAGGCAACGCCTGCAATCACAGATAAAAGGACTACAGCAGCAGCATAGATCCAGCTATAACGGACCCCTAACCGTTTATTCATCAGTAGACTCCCACGATGATGGGAATTGATCCTTTCCCTGACACGGATCCACTCCTTGTCGGCTGACGGCATCTCGGGTCTTTGGAAAGTGAAACCGACTATTGACTGAGCTGCCTCATTGGCCAGCTTCCTGTTGCTCTCTGTAGAATTGATCCATTGATCCCATCTTTTTTCCTCCTGAGAGGAAGCTCGTCCTTCAACCCAACGACGAAAAGATTCATCATTAAAAAGTTCCCCTACGGTATAATTGACACGTTTCAAGCCTATCCTCTACAATTGTTTCTGTATTGTTTCATAAACTATAGAGCAACATCCTGCATCTTTGTACTCAGATAGAATCATCTTTTTTTACTAACAGCCACCCAATAGATGAAATAAAAGCTGATCATCGCCTGTAAGTCTCATAACTGCAAACGCTTGTACTGTTTCAGTTTCTTGAATGATGCTTGAAACTTTTCGCTTTTAACTA
>DATFNI010000099.1:0-4464 GCA_035266485.1 Balneolales bacterium | reverse complement strand
TTTTGTAACAGAGACCCATTTTTCTCTCCCGTCTTTTTCAAGGAGACGTTCTTCTTTCAGGATGATCGGCTTGCCTGTTCTCAATACCTTTTCATCATCATTCAGACACTGTTCAGCTATCTCTTCACAAAAGAAATCACGGTCGGTTTTTCCAATCATATCTTGTGGCTCGACCCCGTGATCTCTTGCTTTTTCCCGGTTCACCAGGACAAACTGATGCTTATCGTTCTTAAAATAGATTAAATCAGGGACATGCTCGATCAAGGCCTGAAAGGCATTTATCCTCTGGTTGGTTTGTTCGGTTGGAGAAAATGAACCTGCACGGAGCCAAATTCGACCTAGTTCAGAACCCCGCAGTACTCCATGTATGGTAATAGATTTGTATTTATAGGGGGATTTTGCCCCATCAGTAAAAGAGAGGATATTGTGGTAATACAAACCGTAATCAATAAATTGGGATAACACCTCTTCAGGATTTCCCAATACTCTACTGAAAAACTCATCTGCCGGTTCATTAACAGGAACTCTGTTCAACAAGTCCAGCGTTCCATCCAGACTATTGGTAATGATACGATGAATCTGATCCGAATGGGTAATTTGTTTAATAATTTTGTGATTTTCATGGGAGATGTCCGGACCTGAATCCAATTCAATACAGTAAATTTCTGTTGAGACCTCATCCAGAATAAACCGGGTAAACTCAGACAATAATTGAGGGTTGGCAGCCTGAAGAGTGGTATTCATTTTTTTAAATCATCACCTTTTTTAAACAATGCATAACCATTTGAGTATGGGTTGGGTTTATTGTCGTCTATATTTTTCCTCTGATTCATTGCTTGCGATGAAAACTTCGACATTGCGTAATCACATTTTACAAACGTAACAACTTCATTGTATTGCAATCACTTGATGCGCACCACATCACAAACCATTTCTGAGCTACACGTCTTCGATCTGTTTATCGACAATTTATTAATTTTCTTAAGCTGATTTCTTCTGACGTACTTCGAATTCAGGGCATGATTATGAAAAAGTCCCAGGTGCGGAATTCACTTGCAAACCCACATGGGTAATAAATGTGGACAGAACCGTCAAATTCCGAACCTTTTTCTTTGTACTGGTTTGCTCTTTAGGGGTGAATAATAAATGAGTAGGTGTATTCAATAACTTCGCTCAACAGAGATAGAAGACACATCGCTTTGAGACTATAGCAGCATCTCTGATACTGCCAAAATCATTAACGGATTCCTCTGGAACTACTCTTGCCATCTGGTAAATCTGTCTTCGCTGAATATCTGAGTAAATCCACCGGCTGTCCTGAACAATGAACCGCAATAGAATCCCTGAGGAACGGGACTTAAATTTCCTGAAACATCAGGGTTTAAACATGTATGGCGGACTCTTATGGCATCTTTCTTACCCGGATCGCCGTCTGTTTATCTCCTTTGAGCAAATTGATTAATTTACTCACATCTGTTTGGCCATAATGATACGGGTATAAAATTTTCGGATGAAACATTTGTACTGCATCCACAACCATTTCCGGGGTCATAGTGTACGGCAGGTTCATGGGAAGAAATGCGATGTCGATATCATTCAGTTTTTTCATCTCCGGGATATTTTCCGTATCTCCGGCTACATACACTTTTATATCACCAAAGGTTAAAACATATCCATTACCCATACCTTTCGGATGATAGAACTCACCGTTATCTCTTTTGTGAACAAGGTTATAAGCCGGGACAGCCTTGACAGGTATCGATTTCACGACTGTATCGTCTCCATTGTGCATCACGAGACCGCCAGGCAGCTCCTGAGCACAGGTCTCCGTATATACCAGTGAAGTGCTATCTGTACTAATCGCCTGAATAGCTTTCTTATCAAAGTGATCTCCATGATGGTGGGTGATGAGAATGATATCTGCTTTAGGCATTGTGGAATAATCGGCAAATTGCGAGACCGGATCAATGTGAATGTTTAACCCGTGATACTGCATCAACAGCGTAGCATGTTTGATAAAAGTGATCATCAGGTCACCATCGGAAGTTTTGATTGTGTCCTGTTCAAATGCAGATTGTGCCTGTCCGTTTGCGACAGTGAATAGCAAGGTCATCGACAGCATCAAACAGAATCGCATAGTTTTCTCCTTTATTGGCGAGATTGATAAACCATGCACAAATTACTTTGTACCCGGAATAATGACAATACCCATTGTCAGAGAGGTCCACCCACGGTTCCTTATTCCATGAACAACTCCCGCGAATAGCTATCTCTGGGAAAGATAACAGCTGGGGATATTTGAACATGATTTGTGGAATGAACATCTATTCATGTTCGAATTCCCCGTTCCCGCCAGGTAAGAAACACGTGGTTTGAATTAGAATTTTCTACACAATCCCATACCGAAAGTACACTTTTTTATCCGGGTTTTTTAAGCAGAATAACAAGATTAAATGAAAATTCCGGTTGCCAGCTGACCATCCAGTCAATATATTGACCGGCTGGTTCAAAAAATGACCATAAAGTTCAAGAGTGTAATTATTGTGGTCAGGCGAGCCAACACCGGGAAAGGATAAACAGTCCATGGCAAAGGGCATGACAGAACGTTCAGACAAATGGGAACAGTTCATGAAATCGGCTATTCTGGAAGGAGTAGTTAGCGTTCTCACCACGGAAGGTGCGGATGGATTGACTATGCAACGGGTCGCCCGGGAAGCCGGAGTAGCAAAAGGCACCGTTTACACCTATTTCGAAAACAAAGAGCAATTGTTAAAAGCGGCGTTACAGGCCAGTGTTGAACCGTTGACATCTTCATTGCATGCCATACTAGATGATCAGAACCAGACTGTGACTGAAAAACTGAGCCAGGTTATCCGGATCACCCTCACTTATTTTGAGGAGCACCGGGATACGTTCCGCGTGTTGTTGCACGAACGACACAAATTACTGGGAAAGAAATCGTATCAAAAATCGAGTCATTACCGGAAGCTGATCGAACATATCGGACAGGTGGTTTCCGAGGGAATTGCACAGGGAATAATCCGTTCGCGGGATCCGCAAAAAATAGCGACCATGTTGCTTGGTGCAACTGTTTTTATGATACATAACAGGCTGTTTACCAAAGATTCCGGATCACTTGAGGACGATCATGCCCTGGTCTGCACCATTTTTTTTCAGGGGATTCAAACCGGAGCCGGACAGGGATTATCAGATGCTGGATCACTTTAAGAACTAGTAAAAGGATACAAACCGAATGTATAAATCGAAGACCATTTTAATTGGAGTAAGCATTTTAGTCGTGTTTGCCCTGGGAGTTGTGAGCTACTGGTGGTTATTTATGAGGGGGATCGTCTCGACGAATGACGCCCGCCTTTCCACAACAATTATCGACAGTTCGCCTGAAATAGCCGGACAACTGAGTGACTTGGCTGTTTCAGAAGGCGATCATGTGTCCAAAGGGGACGTTTTGTACCAGCTGGATTCGAAAGACCTCTCCGCCCGGGTCGCAAGTGCTCAAACAGCCATTTCGGTTGCTCAGGCTGGAGTAGCTGCTGCCAAAGCCAGATTGGATAAAGCACACCGGGGTCCGCGTCGGGAGGAGATAAAGAGCGGGCAAGCCACCGTCGAAAAAATGAAAGCACAGGCCCAGTTAGCCAAACTCGAGATGGACCGCTCGCGACAGCTGGTTGATTCAAATTCTGCTTCCCAGCAACAACTCGATCAAGCTGCAACCAAATACGAGATGGCCGAAAAGGGACTTATCGAAGCGCAACAGCATTTGCAATTACTTAAGTCAGGGACTCGCCCTGAAGATATTGCGGAAGCAAGGGCTCAGCTCGATTTGAGTCAGGCGCAATTAGAGTCAGCGCAAGCCCGGTTACACGAAGCAACGCTGGCGCTCTCTCACGCGACTATCGTCGCGCCTTTCGACGGTATTGTGGTTAAAACATGGCATAATCCCAGTGAAACCGTTGCCCCCGGAATGCCAGTGGTCTCCCTGATGGATCCTTCCACCGTTCATATCGAAGCAAATATAGAAGAGACGGAACTGCTGAATGTCTCAAACGGTGATAAAGTTGATATTGCTGTGGATGCCTTTCCTGATTTGCACCTCTCCGGTAAAGTTCAGGCTGTCATCGACGTTGCCCAGAGTCAGTTCAGCATGATTCCTTCGCAAGGAGTGTCCGGCACTTTTATCAAAGTCACACAGCGCGTTCCATTGCGTATAAGCCTGGATAACCCACCCGATTCCTATCTCACCCGTTTAGGTTCCGGTCTGTCTGTGGAACTCAAAATCCATTCCCATTCTTCCCGGAAGAATCTGGCAGCGACCCATAAGTAAATGAGCCGGTATCAAGACCACCCGAGTTACCGGTGGATGATTCTGGGTATCCTGATGATCGGGACCTTTATGGCCATCCTGGATACCAGTATTGTCAATGTGGCACTGCCTCACATGATGAG
>DATFNI010000098.1:0-3683 GCA_035266485.1 Balneolales bacterium | reverse complement strand
TGATTCCAGTTCTTACCTTTCATCAAACAGGTAGTTCCATTAAAAAGTCGTGATTAGTTATGAATAAAAAGACAAGCAGTACCATCCTGATCGTCCTCGGGTTATTAATTCTCGTGTCCATTCTCTTCCAGTTCCATTCAGCAGTATATGGCTGGATCTTTTTTATTTTCGGGGCAATCACCATGATCGTCAGCTTTGCCTCCGTCGATAACGCTGCCGGCGTCACATGGATCTCAGCGCTGGCTGGTACCTGGCTGATTTGGGCCTCGTTCATGCCCGGGTTACATTCCGGTGCAGGTATGCTTGTTCATAACATTATCACCGGTGTACTCATCACTGCCATCGGGTTACTCGAAATGAGAGCTAAAGAAGGCAGCCCGGTGTACTGATAGCATCATTATGCAATGAAACGGTTCGTAATTATCTCCTGATTATCTGAACAAGATGAATTCAGTCATATCAATTTTAAAAATCCGTATCATTTTCCTTTAAATTCAGCTCTTTAATCCAGATGTTGCGGAAGCGCACATCATGGCCCTCAGCCTGCAGTTTGATTCCCCCGGGTGTGTCGGTGATGCCCTTGCCGCCGTCGTTACCGCCATCAATACCCGAGTTTGGTCCGCCCCACACCTGGTTAATGGGCTGGTTTTTGTGAACCTTCACCCCGTTGAAATACATAGTCAGCCGCGCCCGTTCAACGCGCTTTCCATTGTTAAACCGGGCGGCTCGAAAAACGATATCGTAAGCATTCCATTTCCGCAGCCCATTGTAGGGATAATAAGGAGAAGCAGCTTCATTGATAACCGCTGCCAGGCCATGCGTTGTGGAATCACCGTCGACAATCTGCATCTCATAGCGGTTCTGCAAATACACTCCGCTGTTGCCACCTTTGTTCATGATCAGGAATTCCACATGGAGGCGAAAATCACGATACTTCTTCCTGGTTACGATGTCTGCGGCCCCGTATTTTCCACCTTCCGCAGCCGGATCATACGATTCAAGAACCATTCCAGCATCGACCGGATCTTTCACGATCTTCCACTTAATTGGCAGCGACGAAGCGAAACGGGGACCTTGCCAGTAAGTCCACAACTGATCCAGTGTTTTCCTTGAGCCATCAAACAGTATTACTGATCCTTTCGATGGTTTGGCACCTACACCGATCTGTGCCAAACTGATGGATACCATAGAAAATACAATTATCAAGGATAGAATCGGCACAAAGTGTAAACGCCTCATAGCAGCCTCCATATTCCTTCATTAGAAATGCAATTATCAAATATAAGGGAATCATAACCTTAAGCAACAGTTTCATTGTAAAAAACATTAGAAATTCCGAATAGCATATCTTTTTGTCTGGAATTTTGTATATTAATGTACGCTCAAGTAGCGTCTCTCTTGATGAATAGTTTATAGGGCAACTTGTGAAAGGGTTGCCCTTTTTTTATGCCGTCTTTTTATGCCTCCCTGCCGGCAGAATCTGATGCTGCAACCGGTAGACCGGACTGCGCTTTGGCGTGCGCGACTCTACGCGAGGTTTACAGGCAAAACAGCATTCATAATGACAGATCGTTTGTGGGGTTGAGCGTTAGGTATTGTGTTATTGTGCCCGAATTATGTGCATGAAATGATACCTCCTTGAACACACAACCCGAACCCAACAGATGTCATCCTGCCGGCGATCCCGGCTGTTCCCGGGATCGGCTTAGGATCCCGTTAGCAAGGGGCAATGTGCCGTTCCTGTAGTACGATCGTTTCCGGGTGCAAACGAGATCCTACGCTGTTCCGAAGATCGGAACAGCATCAGGATGACAGATTTTGTGGGGTGGAGCGTTAGGTATTGTGTTATTTGTGCCCGAATTATGTGCATGAAATGATACCTCCTTGAACACACAACCCGAACCCAACGGATGTCATGTCTTTGTGTTTGGGTTATATTATTATTGTTTCCGGTCGTCAGCCGGCCCGTCCCTTTTAATAATCCGCCAAGATTTTTATATAGCCTTAAACAGAAATTCAGGAAACTAAGATATAGAATCAGAATGGAGTCAAAAGCATTGCCTTATTATCTCAATGGAAAAGTAGCCCTTGTAACCGGTGCGGCACGCGGCATTGGGAGAGCCTGTGCCCTTGCTCTCGCTGAAGCCGGGGCAGACATCGTTCTGGGACTCCGCGATAAAAGAACCGGGAGTTCTCTTGCTGCTGAAATCGAAAAAATGGGACGCGATGTTCTGCCGGTTCAGATGGACATCTCCAAGATGGCAGAAATCAAATCTGCCGTAGAAGAGGCAAGACAGCATTTTAAACACATCGATATTCTCGTAAATAATGCCGGAGTCGGTACCCAGGACAGCGTGGAAAACGTGAAGGAAGACGAGTTTGATTATATCCTCAGCGTCAACCTGAAAGGCACCTTCTTTGTTTCTCAGGAAGTGGGCCGGATCATGATTGAACAAAAAGAGGGCTGGATTGTTAACCTGAGTTCACAGGCCGGGTTCATAGCCCTGCCGACCGAATCGGTTTACTGCATGACCAAGGCCGGAATCGCTCATCTTACCAAATGCATGGCCCTGGAGTGGGCGAAGCATAACATCAGGGTCAACGCCGTGGCACCCACTTTCATTAAAACACCCGGTACGGATAAATGGCTGGGCGATCCTGAGTTCAGGCAATCCGTCATACGACGCATCCCTCTTGGAAAGATCGGTGAGCCTATGGATGTCGCCCGTTCCGTTGTATTCCTTGCCTCCCCTGCCGCCGGGATGATCACCGGAGAAACTTTGATGATCGATGGAGGATGGACGATACAGTAGTCCGATCAGTTACATATCTCCCCTTTTCATATACCCTTCCTAAAAAAATTTATTTAGGCATAAGTCATGCTATCCCATTATGGCTTATAATGATCTGCCCTCACCGAGATTTCATTATATAAATTTAATTTTTACAGTGTGTTACATTTCGCTTAATTAACCTGTCATTGACAATCAGTCTGAATCAACCAGGTTTAGTTCGTAAGCAAAAAAAGTACCCGGCCTCCGCGGTATTGCGGAGCGTATAATGCCGGCAGTCTTTTGCACACCTCGTATGAAACTGTAATCGGGCAGCCATGCCAGGAGTGCTCACAAGACAGGCCATTTCGGGTGCCGCTCATGACTGTAATAGAAAGTGCATGTACCGTAGAGGATAGCGCAAGAACCAGCCAGGTAAAAGAAGCACTCTTTCATTGCTTCTCAAAAACTTGTTGTTTGGACGAAATGTTCCAGGCAACCCTCCCTCAGACTGTACGCAGTATTCGATACGGTGACAACAAAAATGAGGATTAACTAGAATCTCTATATCTACCTTCATCTTACCAGGAGGATTACTATATGAAAGCTGCAATCAGTAAATCAATCAGTAATTTTAAGGGGAATGTGATACTTCCCGGGGATGCGGGCTACAATGAAGCCCGTAAGATTTGGAATGCAATGATAGATCGCCATCCGGCCGTTATTGTCCAGTGCAAAACGGCTGACGACGTACAACGCGCCATTGCATACGCAAAAGGAAACGGGCTCGAAATATCGGTGCGCGGGGCCGGGCACAACATAGCAGGCAGCGCAATTTGCGACGACGGTGTAATGATAGATTTATCGTTGATGAAGAAGGTGACTATCGATCGCGAAAAACGGCATGCATAT
>DATFNI010000097.1:0-5555 GCA_035266485.1 Balneolales bacterium | reverse complement strand
ATCACTGAGGTGCTCAAGAATATCGAGTTGTGATTTGTCGACGCCAATCTCCTCCCTTGTTTCCCTGAGCGCGGTCTCAAGAGGTGACGCATCACAGTCTTCGCATTTTCCCCCGGAGAAGGCCAACCTTCGCGAAGCCTTTCCAGACATTTTCTATTAAAAAAAGGGATAGAAGTAATAACCTGAACCAGTGAAAAGGCAATATCCCTACAATCTAATAAAGAAAAAGGATGATTATAATTAGGCGAAGTATTTTTTCAGGCTAGTCTCATCCGGTATATATGCTGCGGTCCCGATCGCCCTCCCTGGTATAATTTGCCGGTATCATAAAAACCGCCGGACAGGTAGGCACGCTGAGCCGGGAGATTTTTGCAGTTGACGGTCAGCGCAATGGATGCATACCGGGGGTATTTTTGAGGCAGATATTCCCGCAATTTTCGGCAAGCCGCCCCGCCAAATCCCTTGCCCTGATGTTTATGATCTATAAAATAGCCCAATAATCCGAGTTCGGTGCCATCGGTAAAATCATACCGGCTGGAATATCCCTTGTCAATGACAAAGAATCCAACAATTCGGGACGATTCGACAATCAGATGATAATCACGTTCATTATCTTTATCAGCGAGGGTTTGGGTAATGGGCCTTACATAGGCGTGTTGGTCTTCATTCACTGTCAGCCGCCGCACAGCTTCCAGATCATTTGGGGTCATCGGTCTGAGCTGAATCATCAGATATTATAGAATATTAGATTGATTACCGTTCCTTCTAAAATAATCGGCTGTTAATCTAAAAGTTAATACCGAGATAATCAGGTGAATTTTTGAAAAAATTGATTAATTCAGATTTAATTCTTTCGAAGCCATTTTGGTTCCCTCAACACGCGACCGGATCTTTGCAAATGCCGTTTCCCGTGCAGTGGATTGATCGTCTCCAAATGGTGAAAAGCCACAATCGTCTGTAGTTCCCAGTTGTTCGACAGGGATATATTTGGCAGCCAGTAGTGTTTGTTCACACACTTGGTCCGGTGTCTCTATCCCGGGATTGATAACGTCGATAACACCCACGAAAACTCTCATGCCGTCTTTCAGATTATCCCGAACGATTGATAACACGTGCTCCGGATCTTTTTCTCCGGCCAGTTCCATATAAAAATTGCCAGCGTTGAGCCTGAACAGATCCGGTATAAGTTCGGAGTAGTCAACATCCCCACTATGAGTGGAATCCAGATCGCCGCCCGGACAGGTGTGAACACCAATTCGTTGACGTTCCGCTGGAGAAAAGTGGCTCAATACCCGGTTATTTAGATCGATGAAGCTATGCAACAGTCCCTTTGAAGGATCCAGCTTAACTGCAAGCCTTCCTTCCGTGAAATCGATTTGCACTTTCTCTGCACCGCTGTCAAAACAACTGCGGATATCAGCTACTGCATTTTTTACCAAATCATGGATGAATGCTTCCCGGTTATAACCGGGAATTCCTGTTTCCGGGTAAATCAGACTTAACGCTGAGGCAGCAATAACCGCCTGCTTAACCGGTCGGTGCGCAAACTTTTTAGCAAAATTGAGATAAGACCCGGCGTAGGTTTTGTACTGAAAAGGTCCCGTGAGAAGCCTTGGAAGTTGCCTGGTATGGCCATCTTCGAATGGAATTACCACTCCATCAGGAGCCAGATTCGTCAATTGATCAAGTGGGTAGGTGGCAAAACTCGGTTTGGTCTGCTCCCCGTCTGTTATGACGGGTGAATCTGTCTTCTCAAATTCTGCGATTGTGTCGCGGACAGCCTTCTCATACTCCGCATTCAGTTCTTTTTGATTGATTTCCCTTTTAGAGAACGCTGCGATTGCCTGAAGCAACTCCTCTGGTCGGGGGATACTGCCAATAGGTTCGGTAGGAAGCGGCATAGCAAAATCTCCGTAAAAATTAGAAATACAAATTCAGATTCCGGTCAAGGTAAAATCCCAGTCATCATAGGTGATAAATTTCTGAGTGCCCTATGCTGATATAGGTAACCAATTGCAGAAAGAATAACAAATATAAATTTTGGTATCTCCCGATAAATATATCAGATAGGAGTTGTTGGATCTTCTGACCAGGAGTTAAATATGACCAAGGTTTCTTTTGGTTCGTTCATTTTCAAGATTGCCGGTGTTCAGAGTCTCTGCCGGTTCGAACAATACTACCCATGCTTCGCCGGGTGATTCCGGCTGATGTTCCACTCCACGCGGGACGATGAAAAATTCTCCTTCCCTAAGTTCAACGTCTTTATCACGGAGGTGAATGATGAGTCTTCCCCTGATAACCAGAAACAGCTCGTCTTCATTCTCATGGTGATGCCAAACAAATTCTCCCTTGAGCTTGGCCAGACGGAGCTGCTGCCCGTTGAGTTCACCAGCTATCTGTGGGGACCAGAATTCATTGATTCGCGAGAAAGCTTCTGCAAGATTGATTTTATCCATGTCATTCAACGTATTTCACCGTTCTTTGTTCATCATCGCTTTGAAATGCAAGTTCTATGATACGCATTGTGTCGCGTGCCTGTCGGGCACTGACGGCAGGTTTCGTATTCTCGGTGATCGCTTTATAAAGATTTTCGTAGAAGTTCTGATAACAGCCCGGCAATGTCTCGATTTGTCCTTCAAAATGAAGACCGTTCAGTTCAGTATTCAGTTTCCCCCAAAGTGCTTTGGGTTCCATCCCCCAATCGTGCTGGTCTGGAGTATCGCCTTTCTTAAGCGCGGCTTCCTGTGGATCCAGACCATATTTAACATAGCTGCCTTCGGTGCCCTGAAGGATCAGGCGGGGAAGGGGTTCACGGACCAACATACCGGCCTTAAGTGTTACTTTGAGGTTGGGGTAGTTAAGGTTGACCTCGAACTGATCATCGGTCTGGCTGCCGTCGCGCTGGTAACGGATATCGGCAGTCACTGATTCCGGCAATCCAAAAAGAACCAGGGCCTGGTCAATCAGGTGTGGTCCAAGATCATATAGAATCCCGCTTCCGGGCAGGTTTTCTTCCTTCCAGGCATCCGGTTTCTGGTAATTCCGGAAACGATCGTAGTGCGATTCAAACTCAACAAGACGTCCCAGGTATCCGGATTCGAGTATATTTTTTACAGTCAGGAAATCCCCGTCCCAGCGACGGTTTTGAAAGACACTGAGGATACTTTTTTGCTTGTCAGCCAGCTGGATCAGTTCGTCGGCGTCTTTAGTGGTAATCGTAAACGGCTTCTCAAGTACCACATGTTTGCCGGCCTCAAGAGCGGCTCTGGCTAACGGTAAATGAGTCGTATTGGGTGTGGTAATGACAACCAGGTGAATATCCGGATCGGAGAGTAATTCTGATATGTCTGTTACTACATCGATGTAGGGATATTTCTGTTTCGATTTCCGATCGTGACGCTCCACCACCTTACAGATCCGGAAATCGGGATTGATATCAAGAAAAGGAGCATGAAAAACCTGGGCGGACATGCCGAAACCAACAATTCCAACATTAACGGGATCTGTCATAAAATTGATTCAGTAATGTGATGTGGGATTATTTTTTACTAAGGGCAAGGTAATCGATTTAATTGTGATCCATCAAGTTAACAATCCAAACTGCATTTTTTGAGATGAAACCGAACGTAGAGAAGACCTGCCGTTGTTCAAATCATCACAAGATACACCGCTAAAACAATTTACGTCTATTTGGCGCTGGTGTTATCACACAAAATTTTAATCTCATAAATAAGAACATGATTTTATGAACAGACAAATTTTACTGAAATCCCGACCCGTTGGAATGCCGACAGAGGACAACTTTGAGATTACTGAGACGCAGGAACCGGAGATTAAAAAAGAAGGGGAAGTAATCCTCGAAGCCAGGGTTATATCGGTTGATCCGTATCTGCGGGGGCGAATGAATGATGCAAAATCATATGTGCCACCCTTCCAGATTGATGAGCCTATATCGGGAGGTATGGTAGCCAAAGTCCTTGATAGTAATGATCCAGATTTACAAGCGGGTGATTTCGTTCTTGGAAGATTGCCATGGATTGAAAGGCAAACGGCGAAAACGGAGGGCCTCACGAAAGTTGATGATTCACTGGCACCCCTGGGGTATTATCTGGGGATTTTAGGTATGCCTGGACTTACAGCTTACTTTGGATTGCTGGATATTGGAAGACCTGAGGCTGGCGAGACTGTTGTGGTTTCAGGTGGTGCCGGTGCTGTCGGATCAGTCGTCGGGCAAATTGCCAAGATAAAAGGGTGTCATGTAGTGGGTATCGCCGGATCAGATGAAAAGGTCCGCTATATGATCGATGAGTTACATTTCGACCAGGGAATCAACTATCATAAAACCAGTGAAATGAAACAGACATTGGATGTCGTCTGTCCCTACGGTGTGGATGTGTATTTCGATAATGTGGGCGGTGAGATTTCGGATGCTGTTCTTTCGTTCATGAATATTGGAGCGCGTATTATAATTTGTGGGCAGATCGCATTATACAATGCAACGCAACAACCCGTCGGTCCTCGTATCCAGCCGACATTGCTCACCAGGAGAGCGCTCATGCAGGGATTTCTCGTCGGTGATTATGCATCCCGTTATGAAGAAGGGACGCATACATTGTCCAAGTGGCTGAAACAGGGAAAATTGACGTATAAACAGACGGTCGTTCAGGGTTTTGAAAATCTGCCAGAAACTTTCCTGGGCCTGTTCAAAGGAGAAAACATCGGCAAATACCTGGTCGAGATATAATCCTGATGATAAATTTCCTCGAGCCGTCGTCTAATTTTCAAATTTCCGATTTCCGATTTCATTCGTACCGAAGCGATTCAACAGGATTCAGGTTAGCTGCCTTTCGTGCGGGGAAAAATCCGGCAACGAATCCAATTAAAACCAGGATCCCCGTACAAAGCAGGGCTATTGGAGCGGATAATTCCGGATGCGTAAGAAATTGCATGGGCCCGTCGTTAACAGGGACCTGTCGTATCAGTGTAATGATTGCAACAGATAAACCCAACCCGATAGCACCACCCAATAACGAAATGGAAAGTGCTTCAAAGAGAAACTGAATCAGGATATGCACCTTCCTGGCACCGACCGCCAGCTTTACCCCTATCTCAAGTGTTCGCTCTTTGACGACCACGTACATAATGTTGGCGATGCCGACACCGGCTATAAACAGAGTGAACAACCCAACGATTCCCAGGAAAATCTGGATACCGAACATTACCATATTGATCTGTTTTGCCATTTGTATCGTATCCCACACCGTGATGGCATTTTCATCAGACGCGTCAAATTTATAGCGACTGGCAAAAACTCGGGTGACGGCATCTTTTGTGATCTGATTTTCGCGTGTTGATCGTGGGCGAATGAGAATATGGTCGATGTACCTGGAACCATACATCGCTTTAAATGTTGAGGCCGGTATGATAGCGCGGTCGGCATCCGGACCATTATTCATGCTGGTCTGTATTTTAGCTTCCATGACTCCAACGACGGTGAACGGGATACCGTCCAGGTCCAGGGATTTGCCGACGGCGGTACTGTCGCCGAAAAGTTC
>DATFNI010000096.1:0-4058 GCA_035266485.1 Balneolales bacterium | reverse complement strand
ACTGGGCACGGGTGTTGGCGGCGGCATTATTTACAATCGCAAGTTGTTCCGCGGAGACACCGGTGGTGCAGGCGAGCTTGGACATGTGATTATCAACTACCACGGCCCGGAATCCAACAGCCCGGCACGGGGTGGTATCGAGGCCTATATCGGGCAGCGTTTCTTAAGCCGCTATGCGGTTGACATCCTGCGCCGCCACCCGGACAACCCGCTCTATATGAAATTCAAGAATGAGCCGGAAAAAATGGAGCCGCTCGATCTGTTCAATGCCGCTGAAGACGGCAATGAAGTAGCTATCCAGGTACTGGAATCGACCGGTGAGAAACTGGGCTATGCCATTGTCAACTATGTCCACGTGCTGGATATCCGTAAGATTGTGGTTGGCGGCGGCGTGTCGAATGCCGGGCACTGGATTTTCGAACCGGCCCGCAAGGCGGCCCTGTCGCGTCTTCTCACGCCCTTTCACGATGGTTTCGAGATTGCGCACGAACCCCTCGGAAATGATGTGGGTCTGTTAGGAGCGGCATCCCTGGCTTTAGAAGTTATTAACGACTGAGCGATCAGTGTGGCATCTCAAAGGTCCCATAATGCCAAATTTTCGCATTTTGTTAACTCTTGGGACCTTTGTAATCTTTTTGGGCATTAGCAGTCCACTATTTGCCCAGCATACCCCGCCATCCATTTCTGGTGGACAACACACCGAACCGCAGGGCCCCCCGCAGGATATGATGAACGATACCACGGGGAGTAAGGCACAAAAGGGCGCCGTCAATTTTACGGCGCAGGATTCCTTGGTTTTTATATTGGGCAAACAACGGGAGGCGACCATGTATGGGGCGGCCAAGGTCATTTACCAGGGGGGGAACCTGTCAGCGGGGACCGTTGCCCTCAATCTCGATCAGCATGTGGTCTCTGCAAAATCAGCTGCTTCATCCGACACGCTTGCCCAACCGGTTCTGATGCGTGGTTCGGACCGCATACGGAGCAAGGAGATATCTTTTAATTACAAGACGAAGAAAGGCCGGTTTGAGGTCGCCAAAGTAGATGTGAGCCAAGGGATTCTGATTGGTAGCACCGTAAAGAATAAGACCTCGAAAGTCGTTTTCATACGCAATGCCATCTATTCTACGTGTAAGCTGGATCACCCCCATTTCTACCTGAAGGCGAAGGAGATGAAGGTGGTCAACCAGAAGGAGATCTTTTTTAAGGATGCCCGGCTGTACATCCTCGATATCCCATATCCCATCCCGTTGCCTTTCGGATATGTACCGGCTAAGATCAGTAAGCATCAGTCGGGTTTCCTGGCACCGACTTACGCTTTTCAGCAACAACAGCAGGGTGGCCAGCAGAGAGGATTGGGACTTCAAAATCTTGGATGGTTTCAATATTTCAATGACTACCTGACGGGACAGGTGAGCCTGGACATTTATACTTCCGGAAGCTTTGTTGCAAATAGCCAAATAAATTATGCTAAAAGGGATGAGTACACCGGTCATGTTGATCTGGGCTATTCCCGTGACCAGGGACTGGAACCTACTGATCCCAATTATACCAGTCAGATCGAGAAGAAAATCAGCATTTCCCATAATCAAACGCTCTCGCCGTATGCCGGGTTGTCTGCCAGCATCAACTACGTAACGAATAATTATTACCAAAAGAACTCGTACAATATCGGACAGAGAGCGCAGGTAAACACCACCTCGTATATCTCCTATCATTACAATCAGCCGGATAATCTGTACAACTTCTCTATTTCTGCGAACCAATCGCAGAACCTGACGACGAATTACGCCAGCCTCTCCGGACCGAATATGAATTTTTCGCTGAAAACATTAACGCCTTTTCAGAACGACAACACGGAGAGTGAGAAGACGAAGTGGTATCAGACGATTTCTCTGCAGTACAGCAACTCATTTCAAAGCAGCTATCAGTTCAATCCCATTGCCGGGGACTCGTCGCAGGTAAACTGGTTGCAAGCCATTATGCATCCCAGCTTATATCACAAAGCGACGGGTCAGCAACAGCTTTTTAATTTCGGTTTTAAACAAGATGGCAGTATTTCTCTGCAACTATTGCCCAACAGCAACTTCCACCTGACGGGCGGGGGTAATTTTTCGGAGTTCTGGTACCCTGAGACGATCCGGGAGACGTTCAATCCCGATTCAAACACGGTGGAAACCCACTATGTGAAGGGATTCACGGCAGCCCACGAGTTTAGTACGTCGCTGTCACTCAATACCCGACTTTTCGGTATTTGGAACCAGAGGATCGGAAACCTTTATGGTTTCCGGCACACCATATCGCCAACCATCTCCTTCTCGTACAGTCCGGATTTCAGCAGTCCTTTTTGGGGTATTTACCGGACGGTACAAACCGATACATTGGGTGATAAAAGCAAGTATGCTATTTACGGCAATAACAGCATAGGCGGGCCCGGCGCCGGGGAGTCCCGAATACTGAGTTTCTCAGTTTCGAACATCCTGGAGACCAAACAGATAAAACGCGACTCCACGGGAGAGAAGAAGGAACGAGTCATTAAGCTGATTGACAACCTGGGCGCAAACCTGAGTTACAATTTCGCTGCCAAAAGAAATAAACTTTCTGATCTGAATATGAACATGTCGACCAGTATCATAAATAACATGAACATTCGTGCTTCGGCCCGATTCAGTTTTTATGCAACTGACTCGACAGGGAATATCACAAATCACTACCTGCTGGGAGTTAGTGGGAAACTGTTGCGCATGACTCAGTTCAGTATGGGAATAGGGACCAATTTCCGTGGAGGGAAAGGAGGCGGGCTGGAAATGAATTCTCCGGTCTATTATCCGGCGCATTATAATCCGCTGAATCAAAGCATCTTCAACCCGGTTGACCCCTTATTTAATGAGAAGCCGATAGTGCCCTTCAGTGTCCCATGGTCGTTTTCAGTCAATATGTCTTATAGCTGGAGCTACAATCCACGCGGAAAGGCCCGGCAGAGCGGGACCATTAATGCCAGCAGCATCACGTTTAGTCCGACTCCGAAATGGCAGGTCAGCACTTCATTGGGTTACGATTTTATCCAGAACAAGCTGACGCCATCGCAATTCAGCGTATCGCGGAATTTACACTGCTGGAACCTGAACTTCACATTTAACCCCTTCGGAAGTTTCAAATACTACCTGTTCAGCCTCACGGTCAACAGTTCCCAGTTCCAGACCATCATGCAGAAGCTACCCGGACTTAATAACCTGCAACAGAGCAACTCGCCAATCAACAGTGGCGGGTTTGGTAGTTTCGGAAGCTTTGGGGGGCAGTGAGATAATGTGGGTTCGATATAGATAAATGTAGCTGTCGGGGGCATTTGGGAACATCACTGTTCTATCTCACCCTGGACGGGGTTCAATTCCCTGACAACGGAACGGCTCTCTTGCCTAGCCTCTGCCGAGTTCCAGATGGCGCGCCACGTATTTGCCGAGGATGTCGAATTCAAGGTTCACGGAATCGCCGGCTTTTAGTGTTTTCACGTTGGTATGCCTGAAGGTATACGGAATGATAGCAACGGTGAAAATTTCATCAGTAAGCCGTGCAACCGTCAGGCTGATTCCATCCACAGATACGCTGCCGCGGCCCACAAGAAGATGGGCAAAGTCGGCCGGATAACGGATGCTGATCAGGTAATCAGTGCCCTCCTTGTGAATGTCTCCGACACTGCCGGTGGTATCGACATGACCCTGTACGATATGGCCGTCCAGAAGCTGGTTCAGGCTCAGGGAGCGTTCGAGGTTGACCACCTGCCCTATTTCGAGGTTGCCAAACGTCGTCTTACGCAGCGTTTCTTCAACGGCCTGGACAGTGAAGTCATGATCGGTTTTCTTTACAACCGTCTGGCAGACACCATTTATACAAATGCTGTCGTCGATTTCCAGATGGGCTGAGACCGCGCTGTTGATTGTGAATTCGCGTCCGCCATCCAGCTCATTGATGGCTTCAATATGGCCGACGTGTTCGATAATTCCGGTGAACATGGTTTCTATGATTTATAAATATCCGGTAAAGAGAAGATCATTGCCGAC
>DATFNI010000095.1:0-12604 GCA_035266485.1 Balneolales bacterium | reverse complement strand
TCCGGTTTGTCTGCAAGTCTTACCGCTTCTTTGCGAAATGATTCTGGATAAGATTTTGTCTTCTTTCTTGCCATTGTCGACACCTCCAAATCAGATTTTAACCTAATTGATTAGGGTGTCCACTTTTCGTGGGTAGCTCCGTTATCTAACGTTCACAAGGCTCTCAAGTAGTTCTTTGTAAGAAATAAGGGTCTTATTTACTTTAACCATGTCTTCAATTAGCAATGTGAACTCAGGGTAAGCCTGTTGTAACTCTTGGGGGGTAAGATTCTTATTATTCTCTTTTTCTATTTCATGCCAACTTCTGAAGCGCGCTTGCCATCTAGTTAAGTGGGGTCGAAGAGCATCGTTTAGTATTTTAAAAGTAATCCCAATCAGTTCTTTTGTGCTTGTGTTTGCACGTACTTTTCTGACAGGGACCGCTTTAATCAATTCTCGGGCTATTTTAAAAAATTCATACCATGAATTATAGAGTTCAGTGATAACATCATTTTCTGTATCAATTGGGAGGCCTATCTTTCTTGTGCTCAGCTCAACCCATAGCTGATATGCAATTTGTATATCTTGATCATTAGGTTTTATTTTTATTTTGTGACTTCCTATACCAATAGTTGCTTCATCAATTTCAAACTCAGAATATCTATTTTTTGAATAAAATATTTTATAAGAAAGAAATAAGATTATTACAAAAAATGAAATAACAATAACCAACCAGTGAGTAGTGAGAGTGAAGCCATTGTCAATATCAAAACTTAAATTTAATATGTCCATTAAACGTACCACCATCAAGTAATCTTTCCAGTGCCTTGATCTACTCTTTTAGATGCAATGTCAAAGTTAATTGGGTCGGCTATTATGATATTAATTTCCTTCCTATAATTTCGCTCTATTTCTGTTATAAAATCAGCTACTGCTTTTTCCCCAAGATGCTTCTTTGAGTATCCTCGATTATTAGAATAACCAATAGAATCCAGATTTACGTGTGGAGCCTCTGAACCGAAATATAAAAAAGATGAGGAAATTAGAACTTTTATTGATTTTGTATCTCTCTCAAGGTTAATCTCATTTGTTGTGCCATCAGGATTGCTGTGGTGAGAATCCTCTTGGATCCAAGGTTCATTTATACCTTCTCGATGGTAAATATTGTCCCCAACCATCATGACTGAGCTGCCATTTCGAGCAGGTTTCTTAAGCCTAAATCTATTGTCTTCCCAATACTCATCGAAAGTTATAATTTCAGTAACTTTCATTAAATAAACACATCTTCCTGTTGCGTTTAATCTTGTACCTCCAACGCCCATTATCCAATCATCAACACACGCAGTTTTTCTAATCCCTGGTTTACATGTTGCTAGAGTGCAGTATCCATGAAAAGGGTTTGGTGCGAAACCTAAGTCACGATCTACGACGTAGATGTAAATAAATTTGTTCGGATCAACTAGCATGTGTAGTGAGTGCCATCATTTCTACTGCATTGGCTTCCATCTGGATTTTGAAATATAGAATTGCCTTCCAATGCATCAATAATGTTTTTAGAGTCCCAACCAACTTGAGCTGTTCTATACTTTTCTAATGCAGGGGGTATTTCCACTTTATCTTTGAGTCCTCGTTCAAAAACAACAACTATGTTTTTCCCTTTTTTATGTGCTTGGTCAGCTTCCCAGTTTACCCATTTGCGAGTGTGTGTTTCCTTGCCAACAAGAACTATTACAGAGCCCGCCCAAGACATTTTCATCCTTAACAAACGTTTAATAGTTTCATCTTTGACACGGTTTTTATCCAACCGCTCTTGGTTTGAAGGTTTTGCTCTGATGGAACTGTTCCTAATGTCGTAACCGTTCTTGCTGAGCAAGCTCGTTAATTTATCGACTTGAGCGTCATCTTTGTGGTGGTGACTAATGAAAACATTCTTTTTCTTGTTTTCGCTCATTTTCTCCCCGCGTGATGCTTGAGCCATGCAAGTGAAGCTTGTTTTAAATTGTGATCACCGCATGAGCCTACTAGATGATAGGCCAGTCCTATATAATTCTGCCGTCGTGCGGCATCACTTCCTATAACAGCCATCATGTCTTGAACGAGAGTGCATTTCCCTATACTGCTACAGCGATTTCTAAGGAATATTTCTCTGAGTTGGTCTTCCTTCAAGTTGCCATTGGACACTTTTTCAAGATCTTCGTAGATCATTCCAAACATCACTTTCGACTCATCATAAGTCAGGGAAAAAAGCTCTCTATCATATTTCTCAGATTTCTGCGCGGCACAGCTAAACTCCGGGATGTCTTTTTCGTAAACATGCAAACTATCTGAAAGATGGATATAATCGCCAAGCTTTACCCCTAGCCACCCAGCCATTATCTCTTGAAGCATGGTAAATTGGATAATATTATAAGGGAGTCCACGCAGTATGTCGTTGCTGCGCATTATCTGTGACCAATGCAAATACCCCTCACGTATTTTCAAAAGTGACATTAAATTACATGGGATATCTTTTGAGACTGGCTTCCCATTGATGTCAGGCAAGTCTATTTCAGGCTTCCATATCTGTAGGACTACCTGACGGGATTCTGGCGTGGTTAGTAGTGCCTGATATGCTCGTTTGATTTGGTCTATACCAAATTCGTGCCTAAGCCTAAATCCGTATGCACCATGATAAGTGTCTCCAGAGCCTGCAAAGTTTGGTAAACCTGGGTTCCAAAAGTTAAGTATTTGACTTGCGTTATTACCAGTGATGATCCATATGAATTCAACTAGCCCATAAGCTGGATTATAGGGGGGTGTTCTAGATAGAATCCATCTTTGACGAGGATCAGAAATTCTTAGAATAGCTGGCAGGATCTCTTTTGTTTTTGAATTTCTGCCACTATGATTATAGTCTGGACTGTCAATAAGTTCTTTAATGGCTTTTTGCCAAACAAGGTCTGCGCTAATACCCTCAAAGCATCTCATCTCACTGAGTCTCTTGTGGATTTTCTTTGCCCAAACTGTGGGAGCAATAAAAATTTCGAACAGCGTTAGATAGGCCCCACTTTTTGGGGAAACATGGTGCAGGGAGGGTACCTTTTGTCTTGTAAACTTGTTTTATTCTAGTACGGCCACTCTTGTCTCTTATTTGGGGATGTGAGACACGTGCATATTTCCCCACCTCACAAAAGAGGTTTTGGCAGTCAATTAACTGTAGGGGCCTCCCGAAGAGGTTCTTGAAATCTAATGATAAGCGCTCAAACTCATGTTCCTGATGATCCATCATGTAACGAATAATATCTTCATCTGAATAAGTGCCGCGATCGGAAAAACACTTTAAAATTCCATCGTGAGCGCCCGGACCGGCCATCACGAATTCTTCCTCGGAAAAATTAGTAAGAGAGCTGTAATTTATATCTGTTGCATATTGGTAAGCCAAGAATTGTCCTAATAGAGGGTAAGACAACAAGATATTATAGAGTTCAGCCATTGAGCCGGAAGAAGTAATTTGCTTGGCTAGATTGTTCTCCATCATTAATTCAAGAAGCTTTAAATGATTTTGGTGTTTTCGGACACAACCAAATGAATTTCTTCCGGATGCCATAATATAGGCTGCAGAATATATTGTAGTGCGATTGTTAAAAGCAGTATTTAAGACTTTGTCATATTCCTTGAAAGAGTAGCGACTCCAACTAATGGCACCTATAGACTTCTCGAGTAGTTGCCATGTTTCAATTTTGTTAAAAATTTTAAAGATTAATATCCTAAAAATCCTATCTTCATCTGAAAGATTATTCTTTTCATCTTGTTTGATAACATTACTCATCAAAAACTGGCTAACTCTATCCAAAATTCTATAGGTATTAGTAAATTTGTACTTCTCAATTACAGGGTCACTGGTCCAGGGATTGTGTTCACCAAGCAATCTATTAAAAAATACATTTTGTCGTTCATAAGCAAAATTCCAGTAAACATCATAGACTGGGGTTTTGCGTAATTTGGTATGTATTATTATCTCCAAGGCTTTATTCCTTTTTTAAATATTTTTTACTTTCAAGCAAGTAGTTCAACAGAACTAATCATCTGTTGTCGTGCATTAAGTTTGCCAACATCACTATTTATAGTTTCTATGGTAACGCATGTGTAAGTTCTACTCTCCTTGTATGCTAAATCATGATAGGTTTTTCTTTTGTTTTGCCAGGAAGGAGAGTTAACCTCATCTTCCCGCATAGGCTTCTCAGTATCTATCAGAAAGACGATGTCCGGATTAACTTTACCCCATGCAAGCTTTTCAACTTCAATCATACTACGAAGAGATTTTTCATTAACGGCGCTATCAAGTCCATAGACATAGGTTGACCACCAAAAACGATCCAGAATTACCCACTCACCAATGTCTAATGCGGGCTTTATTTCATATGCGATAGAGTCAACATGCGCAGAAATGTGGAGAAGTTGAAGGGAACACGGTTCAATTCTTGTTATTCCAAACTCTGAGTCGTGTAAATGGTGAATTCTGTAAACCAGCTCGCCGAGAGTTCCCTTCTTTGATCCGGGGAAATGACAAAGTCTTACAGGTATTTTTTTTGAAATCAAATAGGTACACAACTCTTCAGATAGGGTTGTCTTGCCCACGGCATCAACACCTTCAAAAATAATTAATCTCCCATTATTAATACGATATTCTGGGGGCACCATACCTAATTACCAGTAAAGAACTTTCCATAGCTGATTTACAAAGAACTATTCAAATATTTACCCATCTGCGGAATATTCACCCCACCGAACGTCGTTTTTAACCTGCCGCTGTCCATGAATTTGATTTGAAAAACACGCTCCCGGCGATCAAGTAAACTTTGTTAGACATCCTTATCGGGCCTTTCTCCTGTAATACCCCAAACCAATTGATCGAGCGGGGTTGGCATTCTCTTTCGAAAGTCGACCCAGGTAAACTGACGCATGAATAACGGAAGTTGAGGAACGGTCGTGCAGTCGGAAAGGATTACTGGTATAACTGGACATCTCCTGTTTACGAATTCAGACAGGAATACTCTCATTTCAACGTCCTGCCATGGGCCGACCCCAGCAGCACCCACAAAGACAGCAACAGATCGGATGCTTTCTATTTGCTGCTCAAGCAATTCCTGCCAAACGCGGCCCGGTGGTAGTTGTTCCTCATCAAGCCACGTTTTTAGTCCTTGGGTTTTTAATTGCTTGTTCAATGCCCTAACGGCGTCTTTGTCCTTGCTGTTGTGGCACATGAAGACATCAAATGCCAGTGACTCTGTCGAGTGCATAGAGGTTCTGCCCCAGAATTCGGTTATGTCATCATTAGCGCGAGACGCTTGGCTGAGATCATCGAGCACCGACTTTAACTCATGTAGTGTGACATCAGATACTTTTATTGCCCTCCCGCCTTGATTACCCAAACATTCTGCACAGATGTAAGCAGCGCGCATTCCTGAGTCGATTCCAGTTTTATCCTGCCAGAAATCGTTAATACAGCCAGTATTTTTCCCTCTATGGCTTTTGCCGACACCCATCATTCGAACCAAGAGAGCGACGATGAAATAGACGATTCCGTTGGATCTGGGTAGGTTCGTAAGGTGTTCCCAACCAAATAGCGAAACAATGATTGCCTTGTCAGTGCCTGAGTCCCAAAAATAATTATTGTCGTAGGGATGCTCTGTAAATAGAAACGCGAAATCGTCGTTCTTTATCTCGGTGCGCAGCTTGTTATCCAGTGTTTGGTACGTCGTTGGATTAGAAATTGGCGGTTTAATGATCCGGAACGGGACATTGCCAGTTGCCCAAGCGTATGAAGGGGCCAACTCTTTAAGACCTGCGAGTATGGCAGAAAGATCGACGTTTATTGTTTCATCTGCATAAAACCTGATTTTCATCTTATTTCTCCAATCAATGCATTTCCAGGGCCACCTAACTTAATTCCCCTCCTATCAGGTGATTTAATGTATGTATGCCACAAAAAATCAATTAATGGGATAGAATAATTTCTGATAACTTGGCGAAACTCGGGAGATTCTCCTAGGAGCAGCGGGAGTTCCTGACCGACAAAGGCCGAGGCTGGTTTTGTCAGGCTTTCGGGTTTCCGTTTTTTTTGAAAAGAATTCCGTGAATTCCGGGGACATAATACTCATTTCCAGTCAAGATATTTCCAAACTATACGTAACAAAACCTGTTTTTTCTCTTTTAAATTAGAATTCCGGGGACATAATACCCAATCGTCGGTCAACATATTCCAAAATATCCTGACTTTCCCATCTCCAACTAATCAATGTGATTTGTCTGGTTGGGTCTGAGTTTTCAGTTGATGGTCTGATCATCATGAAGAGGGATTTATCCCTGATCTTCTCCCCAGTGGATACAGGCGGCAGGGCAGCTTTCGGTTGAATCACACCAAGGCAAAGGTTAGATCAATTGGCAGCTTGCTGCCCTCTACTTTTAACACCTGTTAAAAATGGGAGGATTACCCCCTGCCCTAGTTGATCCACAATAAAACAAAACTTGATCGTCGCTTAAAATAGACCTATAATAGGTATTGAAAACAGGTCATTAAAAATGGAGGCGACCACATGGAATCTGTATTGGCAGGATGTTCGGCAAGTATTTCAGAGTTAAAGAAAAACCCATCTGCTCTCATCGAGCAATCCGGTGGAGAGCCCATTGCGATCTTGAATCATAATCGGCCAACGGCATATCTCGTCCCTGCCGAAACGTACGAAGCTTTGCTTGAAAAAATTGAAGATTATCAATTGGGGGTTCTGGTTCAGGAACGACAACACGAAAAAATCTCAGCGGTGGAAGTAACTTTAGATGAATTATAAATTAAAATTTCTTCCAACAGCTTTGAGAGAATGGAAAAAGTTAGATAACTCCGTTCAAATCCAATTTAAAAAAAAGTTAAAAGAACGGCTTGAATTCCCCCATGTCCCAAGTTCTCAACTTTCAGGATTTGAAAATCATTACAAAATTAAACTTCGGGCAAGTGGGTATCGCTTAGTTTATGAAGTTGTCGAGGATGAGATTTTTATCCTCGTAATCGCAGTCGGTAAAAGGGACAAAGCTCAGGTCTACAAAAAGGCCAAAATTAGGAAATAATGGTTAATCGGTTAGCCAGTGTTGCCTGGCCCCTGGCCCCCACACCACCCTGCATGCGGCTCCGCACAGGGCGGTTCACTTGGAATGATGAAGCTTGATCCATCCATCACGTAGCGAATATAGTCCCTGGGAATGGGTTCAAGCTTGACTTATTGACATTCTGCCGATTCTAAAACACCCATTTGTCCAGCCTGACCCTAGAGACACAACCATGAGACAGCAATGATTTATTATATGAAAAAATAGCCATATTTAATTTTGTTGTAACCAAATACAGAAGCGGAGAGCATCAGGGCAATAGAAAAACCGATAAGACCGGTGTTCTTGCCTTTTTTAATTTTCTCATGAATCGCCGCACCAAATGAAAACACAATCAACGAAAGTGCTGTCACCAGAAATATCGTTTTCTGTTCCTGTATCCAATCGCCAAACACCATACATCCCAGGCCTAAACTGGCCAGGATTATTGGTACGTGTCAGCAGAAGACAAATAAAAGTGCAGATATGATTGCACCGATATTACTTATGATTTTAAACATATTTCCTCTTTTACTTCTTGAAACAGGCAGAAAATGGACAAATACTTAATCTTGACAAACAGTAGCAACTTATTGATATCAAAAGAGTTATTTCGCCATTCCATTTTCAGCTTCACCATTTTTTCTAGCGGTGCAGTGAAAGTTAATCACGGAATCTTCTTGAGGGAAACCAACTCCCTTCTTCTTGCCCGGTCGAACTGGAAAACGACCTTATCACCCTCATTAAAGCCCTGAAGCATTTCCGCAGAAGGGACAATAAAAGTCATCTGCGGCATTGCCCTCATAAATCCTTCAATTTCATCATGGCTTAAAACCACACGGCGCCGTTGCGGCATGACCCTAAGTATTTGCCCATTAACCGTAAAAACATCCGGCATTTTCTTATCAGCCCGTTTTAGCTGATCTTTCGTAACTCGATTACTTGCTTGTGCAAAGCTCTCGTTACAAAATACCTGGCAAGAACCAATGATAAACATCAACGTGAACACGCCTATAATTATCTCTTTTTTCTTCATAAAAGTTCCCTTAGATTTATTAAGTATCGACTAATTCATGATTTACTCCGCAAACAACTGACAAAAACATGCAGGATTATAGGTGTTGTTGCATGGTGCTGATTGGTTCCGGTTTTACAACAATCAGCACTAATGACCATAACCAATCACCTTTATTGCTCCAGCCCAGCATTGGTACCAGCAATTCTCCCCGTTCGGACCGGACTGAACGGGATTGATGGCATGATGAGGGGTGCCCTCCGGCGAACCGACATAAACCCGTCTGGGATCAACCGAGATAACCACCGCGGCCTGGTTTCCATGGACCTTTGAGTCTGCCCATTCAACTTCTTCCGGGCTGTGCAAGATGAAGAGACCGATGAAGATGGAATCTTCACCCCCCTTAGTGGAGGCATATGATTGAAGCTTACGAATTACTCCTTTGCAGCCTCCATCTGCATCAAGAACCTGGCTAAAGAAAGCCCGGAATGTGTTCTCCTTTGAGAAAAGGCGGCGGGGAATTTCGTCCCCGCCGCCTGGCGCTAAGCCTGATCAGTTATTGCTAATCACGTAATCTACAGCGTTAATCAATACAGCAGCAACTTCGGCTGTGATGTTTCCTTTATCCTTTTCCTTGTCAATATCCGCCTTCAACCTGTCCAGATCCTGGTCGGCCTTATCTGGATCACCGGCATCGATATCCTGCTGTGCATCTGACAAGGCTGCAAGCAGATCGCTTTGCAACGCTGGATCAATATCTCCGGAGGCCACATACTGCTGCACTTGGGCGTCGAGTCCCTGAACGCTCCCCACCACTTCGTAAATTACGGTCAACGTATCGGAGTTGCCCGCCACGTCGGTGGCTGTCACACTGTAGGTGAAGGTGCCCAAGCCAAGACCGTCTCCCCCGGTCAGGCTCGCCGCGGAACTCGTCAATCCCGAAAGCGCATCTATGGCCGTATAGTCGGCCTGGGGAACCAGACCGAGGTCATAGGTGTCGCCATCCTGGACGCCGATTATCGTTATAACCGGCGGAGTCTTGTCGATGTTCAAAACAACAGTGGCCGAGGCTGTGTTTCCGGCGTTGTCCACGGCGGTACCGGTGACCGTCTGGCCCGCACCATCGGTGGAGACTACCACAGGTGGGGTACAATCTGTGATGCCGGACTCAAAATCTTCACAGGTGAATGTGACAGTTACATCCGAGTTATGCCATCCGGATGCGTTGGCCTGAGAGTCGATCGTTGCAGTGATAGTAGGCGGTTGGTTATCTTCAAAGGTTGCTGAAACTGTACAGTCTGCATTGATCACGCCGGTTTCATAGGTATTCCCCGTAAGGGTGCCTCCGCATCCATCCACCGAGAGGATCTGATAACCAATGTCCGGTGTTATGGTAAAGGTCTGAACCCCTCCGGGATTTACAAAGAGACTACCTGAAGGGCTGATCGAACCATTGGGACCAGCCGCTCCTATTACATTGTAAGGAACAGTAACGGACACCAATGCGGATGCGATCGCGCCGTTGGTGTCATAAACGGTCACCGTTGCGATAAAATTCCCTCCGTTGAGGTACTGGTGGGTTACTTCGACACCTCCATCATCTACAGTCTGTCCGTCGCCAAAGTCCCAGTCGTACCTGATGATGCCGCCGAAGCCGTCAAAATCCAGATCGTCATTGGAGCCTGCAGCACTGAAGGTGACAGTATCATCCTTCCTTGCTGTATCAGATGTTCCGGTCACTACCACGTCCGCATACGGATCGTTATTCACGATAACTTTTCGTGTAGCCGAGTTATCAGCATCGTTGGGATCATTCTCCACGCCCGCCAGCGGAGCAACGGTTACCATAATGGTATGCCTGCCGGGGGCTCCGCTCTGCCAGAGCACAAGGTTCCCGTTCTCATCCTTAGGAGATACCTGGAGCAAGTCTCCCGGCAAAATCCCCGGGTAGATGCTGTATGTCTGGATCTCTCCAATGAGGGCCTGCCCGTCCTCATAAAAAGCAACTTTAAACTCGTTACCCTCTGCCAGTCCCACATTGTGGATATTTGCGGTGATGACCGTTGACTCATTCTTTTCCGGATGTTCGGGATCGAATGTGATATCTTCGGATACCACGCGGTAATCGGGCAGCTGCGGTGAAACCGTGAGCGCTTCTGAACGGCTGTTGTTGCCTGGTGCGGTATCCGCAGCATTCACAGTACCTTTCAGGGTGTAATCGGTTCCTGCCACATAACCAAGGAAATCAAAGGTAGTTGAAACAACCGTTGCACCTCCTCCAGCTATCTCCGGCAAGGTAACATTTCCTACCGTTATGCCGTCCACTTCAAAATCTAGCGTCCCCCCGGCCGCCATACATCCCAGATTCCTGACTTCCGCCCAAAGAGTGTTGGGCATAGCAATGTATGCTGTATTTGCCCCCCCCCATGACTGGTAGTTCATTCTGAGGTTACTTACAGTCAGATCGGACGTATACGTAAAATCGAATATCCCGGAACGGCAGTTGTTGCCTTGCACCGCATCCTCGCTGCTTTCGATGCATGCCGTGATCTGTGCACCCGGTTGATTCCCACTATAAGGGGTGGCGGATATCCAAGTCGATCCGCCCTTGCCGCCGATTACCGGAATCTGTGCGGTATAATAGATACCCGCTGAGTCGGAGAAATGAAGTAGTCCCCCGGATGAGTTCACCCCCCCGAGGTTGACGATCCTGGCGCTAACTGTCCCACAAGACTTAATAATCTCCACAACTTCCAGGTCCACATGATTGGGATAGACATAGAAGGTGCTCGTCACCCTGTTGTTGTTCTCATTGGATTCATTGATACTGTCAGAGAAATCTGTCGTAACGGTGACCTGGTAGTTGCCAGGTATTGATGGAGTCCAACCAGTGAATGGTATAGTCACCCCACAGCCGGAACAGAGCCCATTCGTATTGTCTAAGGTTTCCGTACTGGTGAATACAGTCACACCGGAGGGATCTGCAATTTCGATCTTGTTATCAAATGCGCCGACGGCAACATCTCCGCCCCGGTTGACCACATAGGCATGCACCGTTTCGGGCATTCCCGCCACCCCGTTTGCCAGCCTGATATTATGAATGGTCAGGTCGGGGCCGACATAGGGATATGGGATAGCCTCGATCGTTCTTTGTTCACTGCCGACCACAGATGCATCCGAGACCTCAATATTCAAAGGATAAAATCCCGCCTCAAGGGGTATAACGACCTGCTGATTGAAATACCCGCTTTCAGTTGTCCTGGTCTCGTATACCTTGCCGTCCAGGCGAATGGTCAGCTTTCCGCCGAGAACTGGGTATGTGTGACCACTCTCGTCCCATCTATAATAAGCCCTGCCCGATACGGTGCGACGATCCCCCACATAGAACTGCTGCAGGTCGGAAACATTCAGATTTTCAATAAGGATACTGATGTTGCCTTCAGCTTCGCCGGATCCTCTCACCAGGTGATGAGATGCGGTATTATTGGAAGTATATGTCTCATGCTGATCTTGAGCAACAGACACCTCAATTAGATGGTATCCCGGCATCGGATCATTAGGATCCGGGGTCCAAGTAAATTCCACAGAAGCAGTCCCGTTCTCTGGAATTTCCGGCAAAATTTGATCACCAAGATAGTTGTTGCGGTAGGTGTTGACCGCATAGATATCGCGGAAACTGACAGTTCCAGGAGAGGATGCCCTTCCGGTAGATAAATTATGGATAACCGCCTTGATAGTAACAGGAGAGTCTACTGACGGATAGGTGACCTCTACCCCGTCCTGCCAGAAAGAGATATCGCCCCATTCAAGCGCCAGATCGACCCGTTCGGCCTGGGAGTTTACCGTTATCGCCCTGGGGGACGATGTTGAGATGTACCTTTCAAAGTTTTCTATCTCATAAGTAATGATGTGTGTTCCTATGGAAAGAGAATTAGTTGTCAGTGTTGGCTCGTCACCAAGAAATCCGTCAAGATCAGAGTACCACGCATGGCCGATGATCTCCTCGCCGGTGTTACCGGAGAAGGTGACTTCATCCGCGTAGAAGATTGGCTCAACGTCAGGATCCGGTGTGATAGAGTCAATTGTTGCCTGCAGATTGGCACGTGGTTCAAGGGGTGATACAAACCACCCTCCGACACAGGTGGAATCAGCCAATCCATCGCCGTTGTAATCCTGTGGAGGATAAATTTCTAAATTTGTTCCTTGAGAAGTCCGGTAGTCGGCGCCGTTTTCCAAACGCTCATAGGCAATATATTCCCCACCTATCTCAATCCAGCAGGACGCGCCACCAGTACAAGGCCACTCTCCGGTGTCCTCATACTTACCGGTTGCCACATCAAATAGTTTAATGGAACCGACTTCAGGAGAAACCGCAATCCGGCGGCCGTCCGTGCTCATAACCGCAGTGTCTGTGAGCCCCGTGCTGTGAATGGTTCCTGAATTTAGAAGGTAGTACTTGACCTCGTCGTTACCCGCGATATAAGCGACCAC
>DATFNI010000094.1:0-2377 GCA_035266485.1 Balneolales bacterium | reverse complement strand
GACACCGGGCAAGGCGAACCGCGGACAACAGTGCAGATGAAGCAGCAGGCCACCTTTACGGGTTGGGATTTTGTGACGGTCTGGAATATAAACGGAACTGATAACAGCGGCTACCCATTCCTGAGATGATCATTGCAAGGGGTCCCCGGCCTGCCCGGTAATTATGGACAAGCTTTTGACCCTCTGTGCACTTTCTCGGCATAATAATACGACTCTGGTATTTTCACTGCTCAAGGAGATTTTTATGAACCTGAAGAAATTGATGATTATTGCTTTCCTGCTTTTAGGGCTTGATTTCGGGACAAGCACCGTTTCCGTTCATGCCCAAATTTTTGTCGTTGATAATTACAGCAACGGCATTACAACGTTACCAAACAATGCTTCGGGAAACACTCCGGCATTGACAAACATTGTCGGAGCAAATACCACCCTTAACAATCCGCTCGGGCTGGCAGTCGACAAAAACTGGATATATGTGGCCAGCATTGGCGATGCCAGTATCGATATCTTCCCCATTAACGGGACAGGAGATATCGCGCCGGCCCGTTCAATTTCCGGTGCAAGCACGACCCTAAACTCAGCTGCCGGTGTAGCTGTTGATGACAGTTGGATTTACGTGGCCGACGGGATTGGTAACAAGATTGTGGTTTTTCCTTTAGACGGTTCAGGGAATATTGCCCCGTCACGCACTATTTCGGGAGGCAGTACCACTTTAAATGATCCGCTCGGAGTCACTGTAGATAAAAACTGGATATATGTAGCGAATGCCCTTGCCCCCAGTATTCTTGTATTTCCTATCGATGCTGCGGGAAATATCGCACCGACCCGTAATATTTCCGGCGGGAACACCACGCTGAGTATTCCATACTCTACTGCCGTGGACGGAGACTTGATGTACGTGGCAAATCACGGAGGTTATAACATTGTGGTCTTCCCCCTGGATGGAACGGGTAATATTGTCCCGACCCGTTCCGTTTCTGCGAGTACGTCTAACATGTTTGAACCTTCCGGTGTAGCAATTCATGAGGGCTTTATGTATGTAGGAAATCGTAATACAAACAGTATCATGGTTTTTCCCGCCGAGGCTTCAGGCGACGTCACACCTTCCTATTCCATCTCAGGGGCAAGTACTACCCTCAGTGGACCTGCCGGGATCGTGATTAATACCCCAACTTTTCCATGGGTCATGTTTCAACCGCTTTTCAATAACAAGGAGGTGCAAAATTAGATGGGGTAAAATTTTTAATCTTGATGGTAAAATTAAAAGAATCTTGGCTATCCAAATAATATTGTTATTCGCCAACGGTTGCGATTCGAGCCCTAACCGGTATATTCGTGGAATGAAGTCCAGGGGATTGGCCGTGTAAATCGAATTTCACCTTGACGTTCGGCCTGAAGATGAGGCAATGAGTGGATCCGCCAAAGTGGAACATTCCCAATTGATCCCCCTTTTTCACATGCTGTCCCTCATGGACGGTTATTTCGTTGGTTGACACTTCCGCCATGCCGACAAACATGACGGCCATTAAGCCGATGTCCGGGTTGTCGGCCTCGATGAAGATCAATGCTCTGGACGCCACCTGTGTAATGTAGCCCTGGGAATTATTGGGACCCGCCGGATCAAAACCTTCAGACAGAGCTTCCGCATAATAGGAGCCGTCCACCAGGCGGGTCTTGACAATTTTCCCGCTGACAGGACTGTGCCACCGGTGGTAACTCAATGCACTCAGAAAAGCCTGATAAATCGTTCCGCCCACAAACTGTTCGGCAATGGGGTCCATAGCCATCATATGCTGTAACGAATAAGGCTGCCCTTTAATCCAGAACGAGTCAGCAAGTTGTACATCTTTTGCTACCCTGTATGGAGCTGATTCGCAGGCGTTGGCGATTACCGCATCATCTTCAGGACTTGCCACCGGACGTCGCCCATCCCGAAACTTTCTGGTGAAAAAATCATCCCATGAGGAAAATCCATAATAGGGTAAACCGGGATCACATATAAAATCCTCTACAAAGTTGGGCATCGCCGCTTTAGCGTCCCGCCCGAACCATCCTTTCTCTGGATCGTCATTCAATACATAGCGGGAGTCTGCGGAACTCAAGAATACGGCCCATTGATTCAATATTTTTTTCAACTGGCGGTTGACCTTTTCATTTAAGAAAACTGTGGTCCCGGCAGGCGTACCCATGGGCCAGTTGATAACGGCATTGATAGGAAAACCAACCAAACCGGTTTCGTTGAATTCAGGTGCCGTATGCAAAATATGATTCATTACCCGAAGCATCTGGCGGTAATTTTGTATCTGGGGCTTGCCGGTTGGATCCTTGCTGAATGATTTATTGTTCGGTACTTGATCAAACATCTGACTGAACAACA
>DATFNI010000093.1:0-29665 GCA_035266485.1 Balneolales bacterium | reverse complement strand
CATGCGATTTTCCTGGACGCCAAAAAGATTTTGGAACATATCCCCCAGGAGAAATTTCCCGCACAAACGCTTGCCGCGGAGATCTACATCGACTCCGGCGTGCGGACCATGGAACGGGGCATCGTCTCCGCCGGACGTGATCCCAAAACCGGCGAACACCGCCACCCTAAACTTGAGCTCGTTCGGGTAACCATCCCGAGGAGAGTCTACACCCAGGCACACATGGACGTCACTGCCGAATCGGTGCTCGCGGTTTATGAAAACCGCAGGAAAATCAAAGGCTTGAAAATGGTATACGAACCAAAACAATTGCGTTTCTTCCAGGCAAGATTTGAAAGGTTGTGATAATGAAAGCTGCGACGCATCCCGAATGGTTCTGGATGCGTCGCAGCTTTATCCCTGATTGGGTACAGTAAAAAAGGGATTACAACTTTCCCTTCACCTTTTGCCACCCGGAAACAAGGTTGTTCAGTTCCTGCCTGTAGTGATTATACACGTCCTGCTGACCCTGGGCGGGTGCGGCATCTGCACTTTTCACGGCTGATGACAAACTGCTGAGTACACCGGCCACCCGTGCAAGACTCGGGTTTCCGGAATCGGCAATTTTCTTGAGTGTCTCCTTATTTTCTTTCGAAACATGCCCGTTCTTTAATACCGATTCTATCTTATCGTGCAGTTCAACAGCCTCGCTCATTGCCGAATCGACTGACTGTGCCAGATGCAGTTGCTGGCGGAGAGCATCCATACTTACATGCACGCGTGGGTCGAGGTCGATCGTGAGCGGCTGGGTATATGACTTGCCGTTCACTGTCAGCGTCACCGTATAATTGCCTGGAAGTGCCATGGCTCCCTCAGGCACAATCGGCGTGTCATCATCCCAGACCGCCGAAATCGAATATCCGTAACCCAAAGCCGGCGGGCGCTGGTAACGGAGGTCCCAAACAAAGCGGTGCATGCCTGCAGAAGTGGGCAGTTCTTCAGGTGCTCCCAGCCATCCCGGCTGAAAGTAGCGGTCGGCTTTTAGGTGATGCTGCATATGTTCGCTGTTAAAGCTTCGAACCACATGCCCATCCGCATCTTTGATCGTCAGGGTGATGGGTCCGCTGACGGCATCCTTGAGCCAGTAATCGATGACCGCACCGGCAGGCGGATTTTGTCCGAGTGGCGTGGATGGCGGCGGCGGGGTATCCCGGTTTTCGTCGCGGCGCAGACGCCAGGCGTTTTCCGGCCGGAACAGATGAACCGGCATATGATTGATCGCCGATCCGACCTCGCGCAACGGCTCAAGGTCATCGAGTACCCAGATGCCACGGCCCTGCGTACCGGCGATCAGATCACCGTTGTGCACCTGCAGATCACGCACCCAGGTTGTCGGGAAATTCAGCGAAAGCGGCTGCCACCTGGCCCCGTCATCAAACGATACATACACACCGCGATTGGTCCCGGCATACAGCAATCCCTTCCGCATGGGATCGGCGCGGACTACGCTCACATATTCATCCGAAGGGATGCCGTTGCCTATCTTTGTCCAGGTCTTACCACCATCCTCCGTCTTCAAAATCAGGGGTGAAAAACGATCGAGCCGGTGTAGATCAACAGCGACATAGGCTACTTTCGTCGAGTACGACGAAGGCGATATCGTTGATATCTTGCCCCACAACGGAACGGCATCGGGCGTCACATTTTCCCAGTGCTGACCGCCGTCCGTCGTCACCTGGATCTGTCCGTCATCGGTGCCAACCCAGATAACATCCTGATCCTTAGGTGAGGGGGCGATGCAGTAAATGACCCCGTAACCGGCATCTTTCGCCTGTTCAAAGGTAGGATTCGTGTGATCTTTTGATCCCGGCTTTTTGCCACTCAAGTCCGGGCTGACCGTCTGCCAGTTGTTTCCGTCATCGGTCGACTTGAATAATACCTGTGAGCCGAAGTACATGGCATGGTTGCCGGTGGGAGAAAAAGCCAGCGGAGTTATCCAGGTATAACGGTACTTAACGGTCGTTGGCTCTGCTCCATAACTCGATACCGGCCATGGGGATACATCCGCAACCTGACGTGTTGATTCGTAGAAACGCGATACGTGTCCGCCGAGCCCGCTTCCAAACACGAGACCGGGATCTCCGGGTTTGGGCACCATGTAGTCGCGCTCGTCGCCGCCAACCGGGTGCCAGTCGCGCTCCTCGATCACCCCATACGGGCCCCGGCTGGTGATATCAACCGTTCCGTTGTCCTGCTGTCCGCTGTAGATGTGATACGGGAACTGATCATCGACAGCAATATGATAAAACTGGCCGGTTGGCTGATTGTACCAGCTCGACCACGTCTTGCCGCCGTCAACGGTCACACAGGCGCCCTGATCGGCACCTGTGATCATGTGTGAGGGGTCATCGGGGTTGATCCACAGGAAGTGATAATCGTCACCGCCCGGTGATCCTTTTACGATACTGAAATGGTGTCCCCCATCATTTGAATAATGGATAGATCGTCCCATCACATAAAGCTTATTCGGATCTTTCGGATCCACGGTAATCCGGCAAAAGTAATTGTTGGTCAATTCGCCGTCGGTACTGAGTAAGGTCCAGGTGTTGCCGCCATCGTCTGAGCGATAAAAACCACTTCCTCCGACTGAGGTACCTGCAACGCTCTGCGCGCCCTGTGCGAGCGTTGCAAAGACAGTCTTTCCACCGCTTCCTGCTGCAACTGCAATACCGATGCGACCAAGATCTCCAGACGGCAATCCTTTACCACCAACCTTTGTCCAGTGTTCGCCGCCATCCTCACTTTTGTAGATACCGGATCCGGGTCCGCCCTGCGGCTGAAAATAGTCGAGCCAGGGATGCAGGCGCATCTGCCACATAGCTGCATACACCACTTCCGGATGTTTCGGATCCCATGCCAGGTCCACCGCACCCGTCTTGTCATTTACCTGTAGCACATGCTGCCAGTGCTTTCCGCCATCTGTCGTGAGGTAAACGCCCCGTTCTTCATTCGGACCAAATGCATGTCCCAATGCCGCAACCAGCACTCTATTGGGATTCTTCGGATCAATCAGTATCCTTCCGATGTGACGGCTGTCTTTCAACCCCACATTTTCCCATGTTTTTCCACCGTCATCCGAACGATACACGCCATCCCCGGCCATATCATCATAGCGGATGGTCGCCTGTCCCGTTCCCACATAGATGACATTCGGGTCAGAGAGTGAAACAGCAAGCGCGCCAATCGACGAGGCCGATTTATGTTGCATGAGCGGCTGCCAGGTGCGCCCGGCATTGACTGTCTTCCAGACGCCGCCACCGGCTCCGCCGAAGTAGTAGGTGTTGGGCTGACCCGGAACGCCGCTTGTCACGGTAGCCCATCCCGCCCGAAATGGTCCTACCAGGCGCCAGCGCATCCCGGAATAAGCACTCTCTGGAATCGATTGACCGAAAGCCGTTGCAACGGCTACTATCAGCGACAGCGAGAAAAAGAGTCCAAGAGGGCGCAGCGATCGTTTCATTCCAGACCATGTTTTCTTCAAAACGTTCATAGATGAGGGGATATCTTGTATTCTCATAGCCAAATTATTTCTGTTTATGGCAGTATTATATAACACACCGGCACACATGATCAACAGGCCCATTCCAATTGTTGGAGTAACCCCGCCAATATGATCAAGCTATCCGAAAAAAGAAATAAAATTGTGTAAATAGATTTACCGGCGACAGCCAGGGTACCATTACACCGTTCTTATCCCCTTTGCATTAAATCCTTCAAAAAAGGATTGCAGCAACTCCGAAATCACCGAACTGCGTTCATTCACATTCCGTATCCAGGCACTGACAGCCAGCGATATTTTCGATCCATTGATGTCGGTGATGCGAATTTCCGGCTCAAATGATCGCAGGGTTACATCATCCCTGAATAATCTGCGAAAGCTGTTCAATCCAAGAATATTACTCGCATTCTTTTTTTCTTCCGGAGGCAGGTTTGGAAGGATTTTAGGATGGCCGTCAATAATATCAAGAATAATTTTTCTCACCTGCTGCAAATCAGTATCTGAAGGGAATGAAAGCGGAATGCTGATCGTGATGAATCCTGCTTTGGAGTAGTTGGTCACACTCGAACTTACCATCATTGAATTGGGAATGAGAAACAACCGGCCATCAATGCCGCGCAACGTAGTCTGTGTTAAGGCGATATCCTTTACCCTGCTCACACCGGATCCACCCACCTCAATCCAGTCATCGTACCAGATTGGCCGTTTGATGGAGATGATAACTCCCGACATGATATTCTGGACGATCTGCTGGGAAGAAAATGCCAGTGCAATGCTTATAATCCCCAGTGAAGCGGCAAGGGCATTGAGATCGAGATGCAGAACATGGTAAATACCGTATGACAGCCCGGCAATAAAGATCCCGTATTGAACGATCCTGCCAGCAAACTTGGCATTTTTTACGGAGACCCGTTCGTCAAGTGATTTTCGAACAAGCAACTGCAGGGTATTGCCGACGATTATGGTAATGATGAAGATGAACAGGAACGCCAGGAAATTTTCCAGCGTGACATTACTGATAAAGATTTTACTCCCCTTCATTACGGCGCTTTTACTGTCTATCGATTTGTGTTCTGAACAGTTATCGAAGCGCCATAATCTAAAAATCGTTCAAAAATAAAGCACCTGTCTGCAAACCCTAATTCTATCCTTCTCCTTTAAGATCACTGATATATTCCTGGAGACGATTAATTTTCGAATAAATATCGAGTGGAATCGTCGCCCCGGGATTACTTGCTGCCGCCCGGTATAACGCCAGAGCTTTTTGATACCATCCTATCGCCGACTCACTGTCATCCAGGTCATCCATGATGTCCGCCTTTTCCGTCAGCAAATCGGCCAGCGGCAGTCCTTTCTCATTGAAGAACTGTCCCTCTTCATAACAAAACTGAAGCACCTCCTCTTCGGTCATCCCCTGGATGGTATCCGTATCGGTTTTGAAGAATCGATCCAGCGACTTATCCACCTGCAGGAGCGCTTCATCGTACTCCTTTTTCTTCTTTTTCGTAATCACGTCACCCACTGCCTGGGCCAGCAATTGCGTTTCTCTTAAAAAGAAGTTCCTTTCAAACATAAAAGGTATCTGCTAATCGTTTTGAGGTCTATTTTTTGTAGAGATCATTTAAATCGGTCTGCGAAAGATCCACCAGGAATTCAGCCAGATCATCACTCGCCTTATCAATAAATCTTTTCCCTTTTTCGGGTGTGGCCATCTTTGGATTTCCCACACCGGTATCGTTTGTGGCTTTGCTCCATAGTCGTTGCGTCCAGACTTTGCCATCACGCAAGGCCTTAATGGTAAACGGATTCGAGCTGCCATCGCCCGCTGTCTCAAGTGGTTTGACAAACTCAGGTACGATAAACTGCATGGCGCTGGTTTCGAGTTCTCCGGCATGATCCCCCGGTTCATCGAAATATTGATTCCCATCGGCAACCTGCCACCAGTTTGTCCCAAAGATCACCATCCCGGAAAATTCGACTCCAACCTCCCGGATAATCTGCTTGAAGTTATTGCCTCCATGACCATTCATAACCAGAAACTTTTTGATTCCGGCGCGGTACACGGATGCGGCAACGTCCTTCAGCACGGCAGCTTGCGTACTCGGATTCATGTTGATATCCAGCTTGATATCAAACTGCCCCGTATTGACTCCAAAAGGCACACAGGGCAACACAACTACTTTCGCTCCTTTTTCCCATGCCTTCCGGGCACTTTCCATTGCCACATAATCACTTTGATAGTTATCCGTTGCATACGGCAAATGGTAGTTATGAGCTTCGGTGGCTCCCCACGGAAGGATAGCCACATCGTAATCCGTTTTTTTAACGACATCCCACGTTGTTTCAGCGAGAATATACGGACGACCGGTGGTGTTTTGAGTATCTTTATCTGAGTCTTTCACGCTTTTCCCTTTGTTTAAGTAATTGCCGACGGATAGTATATAGCAAATCCCATGCTCTTCATCCAGTGCCATTTCGGATTAAAAAGCAGATTTTTCGGCAAATCTTCTCATTTGGCCGATGCGATAGCGTTGCAACAGCCAATCTGCGCTGTAATTACGGTACCGCATGAAGATCCCGTATATCCGCTTCAAAAAAGGGTCAGGTAATATGGGATTTATGGTGATCTCTTTTTGCTTTCCCGTTACCCGGTTACGCAAAAGTTCGTCAATCCTGGCTAATGGATTATACTTATCGAGGACGAGACGCCGTGCCTCTTCCAGTGCGGGGAGTCTCCGCAGATATTCGGATTCGTCCAGAGACTCCAGGATTGCAGCGGTCTCGCGCGGTTTTTCAACGTCGATCCGGATAAATGATTCAGGTGGAAAATAATCGTCAAGATTGGTACAACCCCAGTAGACCGGAAGGGTCCGGGCCAGGAAGCAGTCTGAGATCTTTTCCGTGAAATAATGGGGAATCGATGCGTTCTCAAGGGCTATCGAAAAACGATATGGAGCCAGAGCCTCCCATTTGTCATCTATGTTGCGAAATCCGCGTCCCATCAAATCAAATGTCACACCGGATGTTATCAATTTATATATCAGAGTCAGGCGTCTTCGGTGGCCGGGATAGACATGAGCATTGCTTATCATGCACGACAGCCGGCGGGTCTTAACCGGCGGTTGCATCCGGATCAGTTCATTTAATGATCGGTCGATCGACCAGCCCAGAAATCCGTGGCTTGCCATAACATTCGATGCCTCTTTTTTCGGGGAGTATACCTCATAGTAGCTATCCAACCCATCGAACATCCAGGGATGGACAAACTTCTGTCCCGGTTCCTGCATGAATGCAAAAACATTATTGTATGGCACCTTAACCGAAATGGATTGTGGGGGCGTGTTAAATACAACCAGGGCGTCGCACTCATCTACCGGGTCCAGGGTAAACAGGCAACCCCCATACCCCGGCATCGCATCTTCTTCAAACTGAGAATGTTGTTGCAAAAACAGCTCGCCGTCTTCTAATAAGGCGCCTGTGATGCGAACAAGTTTACGGGATCTTTTTATTTCGGAATTAAAAAATTCTGCCATCCGGTGCTGACCATGTCTCCATATTTCATATAATATATGATCCAGCCGGTCTTGCACCAACATCCGGATTCTTTGAATCCGGACGAATGCTTATTCTGATGTTGTCGACACTTCCGCAGGTGGTGGTATTCCGAGTTTGCCGGCCATACTATCTGCTGATGATTTATGCATGGCCACGACAATGCTTACACGCCTGTTTGATGCATCATACGGATGTTTCGGTTCCCGTAAATCTCTGTCGGCATATCCGCGTATCTGCAGTAATTGCCCGTTGCGCATTCCACCCTTCAGGAGAATCTTACGGGCGGCATTTGCCCGGTCTACGCTGAGCATCCAGTTGGAATAGTTTTGGGTGACATAAGGGCGTGCATCGGTGTACCCATCGATAATGACCCCGTTGGGCAATTTCTTAAAATCGGATCCCATCATTTGCAAAAGGCTTATTGCCTTCGGTTTAAGGCGGGCACTACCAACGTCGAAGAAGACTCCTGTCGAATCCTCGATCAGGTCTATTTTCAGGCCATCTTTTGTGATTGTTATCTCCACCTGATTTTTAAAATCTTTGAACTCAGGCAGTGATGAAATCATCTCTTTTAGTTTTTTCCCCTCTTCACGAAGCTGGGTAATATCACTCAGCTTGAGAGTTAGCGTGCTGTCCTTTCCAGCCTTAGTCAGATCCGGGATCTTGCCATCCGATGATAAAGCAGAACCGGTGCTTTTCATAAAAGCACCGGGATCCTTGAAATAGTGTGAGACCGACTGTTTCACTTTTTTACTCTGGCCCACGATCCACAGAACGATAAAAAGGGCCATCATAGCCGTGACAAAGTCGGCGTAAGCTACTTTCCAGGCCCCCCCATGGTGTCCCCCGCCATGGCCGCTCTTCTTCTTGATAATATTTATTACAGGCTTTTCGTCCTTTTTCTCCGCCATTACTTATCCCCTCGCATATGTTGTTCCATTTCGTTGAACGACGGGCGATAATCCTGGAAAATAGTTCTGCGTGCAAATTCAACGGCGATAAGGGGTTTCATGCCCTTGGCAAATGCAACCAAGCCGGCTTTGATTGCCTCAAACATGCGTCCTTCTTCTTCCGTGGCGAAGTCGATATTGGTAGCCATCGGCTGGATAAAACCGTAGGAGAGCAGAATGCCAAGAAACGTACCCACAAGAGCAGCAGCTACTTTCTCACCAATCTCCGCCGGTGGCCCATCAATAGCCTGCATGGTGATAACAATACCTAAAACAGCGGCAACAATCCCGATACCCGGTAAAGAGTCACCGATCTTTTGAAGAACCATACCCGGTTTTGCGCTTTCAATATGATGGGTCTCGATATCCGCATCCATCAATCCTTCAATATCGTGAGGTTCGGAACCACCGACAATCATAAGACGCATGGTATCGGTAAAAAAGTCCATCACATGATGGTTATTCAAAAGATCAGGATATTGCTTAAAGACTTCACTTTCTTCCGGATTCTCGATGTGCTTCTCCAGGCCAACCATCCCATCCTTCTTCTCCATCTGAAACAGGTCATACATGAGTTTCAACAGATCGAGGTACGTCTCTTTTGTGACTTTGCTCCCCGAAAATAGACCGGTCAGGCTTTTGATGATCTTACCAATTAACCTGGAAGGCGTTGATATAAGCAACATACCTATGGAAGCCCCCACGATGATCAGAAACTCGGCATACTGCATTAATACGAGAAAGGGCCCCCCCTCAATCGCGAAGCCGCCTAATACGGCACAGATAACTACAATAATTCCAATTATAACAAACATCCTTGTTCTTCTAATTGTGATTCTTTCAACAAAAAAATGATCGGTAGGCGACCCGCAAACTTTAGATTCTCCTAATATTCAATCTCTCCGTTTTCGGGCAGTGCTACTAACCCAACCATTGACAGTCCTGTTATCGACAATTGGATGGTAAATAGAAAATGGAAAGAGAAATATTTTTTAAATCATCCAATATTGATCGGCTAACCATTTGTTTTCCCTCTGCTGATAAATAACATTTTTTTACACTCCATATTTTAGCCATTCTAATATTTGAATCCCACAACATATTAGTAAACAATGAATTAAATATTAGTCATTAAAACTGATCTCTCTTTGCATTTGTTTGCACTATCAACCGTTTTTGTGTAACTCACTGATGAGGTTACGACCAATCCAGACTTGTCTTACATAACATATTTCTACTGAACCATGAAAAAATCCTTCTTTCTTCTCACCTGTTTTTTTCTCATTGCCTGTAGCTCACCTCTCTTGGCGCAGATCTCTAGAAAAGATTATGCTGTATCCCGAAAGATCCATTTGCCAGGTGATTCCTGGTGGGACTATCTGAATGTTGACGCTTCAACCGGACGCTTATTCGTATCCCATGGCAACATGATCCAGGTTGTCAATGTCAATAGCGGTAAACTCATCAGAACCATACCCAATACGCCCGGTGTCCACGGTGTAGCGTTAGCACCGGAATTGAGCAAGGGCTTTATAAGTGACGGTGGAGATGCTTCCGTGACTGTCTTCAACCTTCAGACGCTGGCTGTTACAGGAAAAATCAAAGTCACTGGCCGTGATCCGGATTGCATTCTTTATGATCCATTTACACAACGGGTAATGACATTCAATGGGCGAACCTCCAATGTCACGGTCATTAATGCCAAAACAGAAAAAGTGATCGGTACTATTCCACTGGATGGTAAGCCGGAGTTTGCGGTGACCGATGACAGGGGACATATTTATGACAACATCGAAAGTAAAAGTGAAATCGCCGAAATCAATCCAAAAACGATGAAGGTGGAACGGGAGTGGTCAATTGCCCCGGGAGAGGGTCCCAGCGGGTTGGCTATCGACAAATCCAACCACCTTTTATTCAGCGTCTGCCATAACAAAATGATGGTAATATCGGATGCACTCGCGGGACACGTGATAACCACATTGCCGATCGGAGGACATGTTGACGGTGCAGCGTTCGATCCGAAACTAAAACGCATATTCAGTTCGAATGGCGTCGGCACCCTAACGGTAGTCCAGGAGGAAGGGAACAATCATTTTAAAGTACTGGGCAATCTTCCGACTCAGGCTGGTGCAAGAACGATCACTATTGATACTGCAAATCATCATTTGTATTCAACTACTGCCAGATTTGAACCGGCACCCAAGGCATCAAAGGGTCGCCAACGTCCCAAAATGGTATCCAATTCCTTTGTGGTTCTGGATATCAAACCCGTTAACTGATCAGTTCAGCATCACCCTTTCAACGGCCGGCAGATTAAGCGGTCACTTGTTCAAGCGAATTGCGGTCCCATTGCCCAAGATCCGCGGCGGCTTCATACGTTTTCTGCAAAAAAGCTATAAGATCGTTATCCGGGGTATCGGATGTCCGGATATCTTCATAGGGAAGTATAAACTCTGAAAGATCTTCACTGTAAAAAGCGTTAAGAAGCCGGACATTAGCCTCGCGAAAATCGGGCGGTTCCGGATAGGCGTAGGCATAATAGACGGGAAACGGCAGGGCGCCACCGCCCGGCCAGAAGCCGCAACTGTATACCTCATGCGAATAGGCCTCCTGAACCACCCAATCAGGGATATTGGGAACACCTCCGGGATGCAACGGAGCCTTTCTGCCCGAGAAGCGTGTTACGGCAAGATCGAAACTGCCCCAAAAGAAATGAACCGGACTGCATTTCCCGATAAAACGTGTCCGGAACTGCTTGAAAATGCGATCCGAATGAACCAGGATTCTCCAAAACTGGTGGACACACTCGGGATCATATGAACTATGCACCTCATCTTTATCAAAAGGGATGGGATCGACGATCTCATTTGGCTTCTTGTTGATGGTTACCGGCATGCCCATCGCGGCCAGGGCATTCATCACGGAAGTATAAAAGTACGAGACGGTTTGTGGCTTCAGATCCATCGACCATTTGAAAGCCTCACACGTTTCGATCCGGAGTTTGTGGTCAATAAAATCAAAATCAACCTGGAAACCACGGCTTCCGTAAGGAATCAATGTGGTCGTCAATCCTCGCGAGGTGACATACAGAGGCACATGCCAGGAATGATTGGTCCATGGCGTCAGTGTCAGTCTGATTTTACCGACTATCTGCGTCCAGAGATGCAAGGTAGCATAGGTGTCCTGCCATTCTTCAAAAGGAAGGCCCGGCCAGAGATTGTGTTGCGAATCCATGAGCACCTGATCAAAGGTTGGGTGAAACGAGATAAAAAATGGTTTACCTCAGAAGTACATAAGAGTAATAAATTTTGAGTTCTAAGACTAGCTTTCCGGGCACTGTTCTAACTAAACTGCTGCGGGAACTGCGGATTTAAACTCTTTGTTAGAGCATCCGTGATATTCCAGGTCTTCTTAAGAGTTTTAGAACACTATGTACAAAAGATACCCCCAACTCAGATTATCTATATCGCTCATTTTTTTACTCATACTATCTTCAGCCATTCAGGTATTTGGACAGAGCCTATCCGGATATGTTTATAATCAGAAAAACAAGCCAATCCCCGGAGTCCAAATTTACATTGCCTCATTGGAACGTGGGGGCGTAACCAATGCAAAGGGTTTTTTTAAAATCGACGATCTCCCACAAGGTACGTTTGCCGTACAGTTTAGTGATGTCGGGTTTTCGACAAAAATAAAACACATTACTATTGGTGCATCATCCTCATCATTACAAATAGTCCTCAAAGAAAGTAATCTTGAACTGCCCGGATTAACGGTAACGGGTACCCCACAGGCTACCGATGCGTTGTCTTCGAGTCAATCTGTTGTCTCTATAAATCAAAAACAGTTTCAGCAGAATAGCGATATCACCGCTATGAGTGCGCTCGAAAATCAACCGGGCGTATCCCTGATAACGACTGGTAATGATGTTGCCAAACCGGTTATACATGGACTCAATTCCCAACGAGTCCTGGTAATGGTCAACGGAGTTCAGCAGGATGCTCAAAACTGGGGAGGCGATCATGGTCCTGTGATAAGTCCTTTTCAGGTAAATCATGTCGAAGTCGTTGAAGGTCCCAGCAGTGTACTCTACGGTGCCGGAGCGTTAGGCGGGGTCGTTAATGTGCTCGGACCCTCATTACCAACCTCTGGCAACGGCACCCCCGAATTGGGCGGGGATATCTACCTGCAAGGTTTTTCAAACAACAACCAGGGAGCAGGTGACATTGCCTTACATGGTGCCAGCGGACGCTTCGGGTATCGGGCTGAATTAAGTCACCGAACAGCCGGAGACATAAATACTCCGGATGGCAGCCTTTCCAATAGCGGCTTCCATATGACCAACGGTAGTTTTATGGTTGGGACAACGCAACCGTGGGGTACTGTTTCCCTGAATTTTGATCACTTTTATCAGCATCTCCAGGTTCATGATGTGCCTCCATCTACAGCCTATGCACCTCTGAGTAATAATCTGTTACACCTGCATGCGAATATACCAACCAAGGATTTCAGGCTGGAAGTTCAGGCGGGCTATCAGACGAATGATCGCCGTGATTTTAATTCAGCCACTGCTTCCGAACCCGATGAATACTTCAAACTACATACAGAAACAGTCAAGATACAGGCTCATCATAATCCGATAGGTCCCGTTTACGGTACGATTGGTGTGTCAACCATGATTAAATCGAACCGGACACCTGGACCCGACAAACTGATTCCGGCGTACAATATGCAGAACTTTGCCGGATTTATATATGAAAAAGCCCATTTTGGGGTTTTTGATTTTTCTGCAGGGGGCCGGTTCGACACCCGTAATTTGAGCGTGCTGAACACACCTGGAGTTACCAGTGCTGCAGATAGAAAATTCCATGCTTTCAGCGGGGCCCTGGGAGCGGTTGCCCACTTAACATCCAATCTATCATGGTCTGCCAATCTCGGGCGTGCCTGGCGGGCACCGGAAGCTTTTGAATTGTACGCCGAATTTGCCCACGAAGGAACATATCAATATGATATTGGTAACCGCAATTTGGTACCGGAAACGGCCACCAATGTTCAAACTTCCCTGAAGTGGATTAGAGGTAACGTGGTTGGAAAACTCACCGTCTACAACAACGCCATCAACGAATTTATTTATGGGGATCCGACCGACCGGTTTGATCCCGCCTCGGGTTATCGTATTTATTATGTTAAGCAGGCTAACGCCCGGCTGCGTGGTCTGGATGCGTCTTTACAGACCCAAGTGACAAACTGGCTCTCACTGGAAGGCAGTTATAGCATGGTAAGAGGTGAAAATTTAAAACTGCATCAACCCCTGCCGTTTATCCCGGCAGATCACGGGTACCTGGAATTTAAATTGCAAAAAGATAAGTTAGGGGTCTTCAGGACTCCACATTTTTCATTTCAGACCGTTCTTTATGCAAAACAAGACCGGTTAGCCCCGCACGAACCGAAAAACAAGGGCTATACCCTGGCCAATGTGTTTTTGGGATCAGGACTAAATGTTGAAGGGACGACAATCCGGTGGGATCTCATCATTAAAAATTTGTTCAATAAGGCCTATATCAGTCATTTAAGCCGGTACCGGGATTTACCATCCTTGAATCCGGGACGAAACATTATGCTTAAGATCCAGATCCCGTTTAATCTGATTAAATAAAATTGACTAAAATCTGATTTAAGGTGGAATTTGCGTTTACCCGATTAAGAGGTTTCAACTCCCAGTCGCTATACTCCGGCAACCCTTCGCTTGTATTCACTCAATGCGGCATCGAGCCGCTCGTGAGCCGTCGTGTCTCCAGGCACATTATGCGAGGGATGGATATAGAGCTTAACCCCACGGTCGGCCAGGATTTCAGCAACGGTCGTGATAATCATCCATACAACAGTGGTAAAAGCCATCGTGGAAACGGGACCAATACGGTCCTGGTGATTCTTCAGATCAACGGATGCGTCGACAGCCGGAGCACAAGTATCAACAACCACATCGGCGATATCGAAAAGGCTCTTCCCTGATGAATGCCGGCTCTCCTTATCCTTAAAACCGTCTCTTGATCCGCAAACCACCACCTTCATCCCTATTTCTTTAGCTGTCAGCGCAACGTCGATGTTCACACTATTGATCCCTGAATGAGAGAAGAGCCACATCGTATCCCGTTCATCAAACTTATAGCTCTTCATAATCTGGTTGCCATACCCTTCGGTCCGTTCCAGAAATAGAAATTGATGAATGCCCATTTCCCCGTGAATATGCGTGAAGAACGATAATGGCAGTTCAATGATTGGGTGAAATCCAACAAAACCCCCGATGCGCGGGTACATCTCCTCAACAGGAATTGTGGCGTGTCCGCACCCGAAGGTGTGTACCCACCGCTCCGCCACGATCGTATCCGCCATCACCTGAGCTGCCGCTTTAATATTATCCATTTGTGTGGCTTCAATTTGATCCATGACGCCACGTACGTTGTCAAGCCATTTATTTGCCAAAATGTCCATATTTATGTCCTGATTTTTACTGTTTTACTTTTAGTTGCCCGAAATCGTTGTAATACCATTGTCAGAATAACCATCATCACCAGCAGGCTGAGTGGGATAATCAGAAATGATGTCCGCAAACCGTATGCATCCCCGAGCACCCCGGCGAGCCAGGGTAATATCATGCCGCCTGTCAAGGCCATCACCAAAACGATACTGAAGGCAGTCCCGGAAAGCTGTGAATACAAATCACCGACATAGCCCAGTATCAGGGGGAATACGGCTGCAAAACCTGCTCCGATTATAAAGATGCCTGCCGCCGCCAGTACCAGACTCCTACCTGCAAGTAGCAGGATTGATCCGGAAAAAGCCAGGCTTATAAAGAGATACAACAATCTTGAAGGCCGGCTGCTTTTCAAAGTTGTACCCAGAAGCAAACGAGCCAGCATCATCCCAACCCAGAATAGTGATTGAAAGTATACCGCCCTGTTGGCGCTCATGGCCAGTTCTTCATTGAAGAAGGCCGTTGTCCATCCACCTGCGGTTATCTCCATTCCACTTTCCAGGAAAAGGATCAGGCCAAACAGCAAGAGCGTGGTTTCTTTGAGCAGTCCCGCACCTTTCCGGATTGGGAAACCCTGCTTTTGCTTGGCTTCCGGAAAACGAATTACTATAAAAAACAACAGCGGTATCAATACAATGAACCCAACTCCTGCAATGATGGTCCGGTAGGAAAAATGATCAAGGAGAAGGCCAAGGACAAGCGGCACGCTGAAGGCACCGATGCCAAAGAAAACACCCAAAAGGGCAAGGCCGGCACTCCTTCCTTCTTCACTGATATCCGACACCAACGCATTTGTACCCCCATTGATAATGCCACCGCCAAAACCAAACACAAATACAGCCACTTTAAGCAGCCCCAGCGATGGAGTCAGGGCGATACCCTCCAATCCTGCCAAAACAAAGACCGAACACACGATCAGCAGCTCTTTATACCCGTACCGGTCGACAAGCGGACCAAAGATCAAGGAACCCAGCAAGATCCCAAGACTCATCAGCGAAAAGAGCGCCCCGGCATTGGCTTTATCCATACCGAACCGAAGCATGATCTTAGGCAGAATCGGCCCAAGTGTGGTCATCGTTATCCCAAAAAGCAACATCCCCAAGCAAGAAGCCCAGAAAACCAACTTTCGGTTATACATTATCTCCCTCCTGTTTCTTCAGTGCCGACAGAGCCAGCATTCCCGCCCCATACAACCCGGCATCACCTTTCAACGTGGAAACTTCCATGGATACTTTCTTAAAACTTACGGGCTGAGCCCATTTTTGGGCTTCAGTACGTATATCGCCGATCAGATCTGCAGCCGGACCAAAAACCCCACCCCCAAAAATGATTTTATCCGGATCGAACAGGCTGACCATATTCGCTGCCGCCATCCCCCAAAATTCGACGGCATTCCTGATTACCTGTCTGGCAATCCCGTCATTCCGTCCATATGCGTTGAATACGTCTTTTGCCGTTATCTCTTCGGGTGGCATACTGCGCAAAACCCCGGCATACGCCCCGTCATCTTCGAGGTAATCGCAGGCCATCCTGGCAATCCCTGCACCTGAGGCCTGATATTCAAAACATCCGTAATTTTTATACCTTCGGAGATAGGGCCGGTCAAGAGCCAGCCAACCGATGGCCCCGGAAATATCGTGAGCGCCCCTCAGGACGTTGCCGTCAGACATTATGCCGGCACCAATACCGGTACCGACGGCTATGAATATGGCATCGCGAAGTCCCTGTGCCGCCCCCTGCCAGACCTCGCCGAGGATATAACAGGCACGGTCGCTGTCGATGACAACCTTCACCTTGCTGCCTGCGCCGTTCTGTAATTCAGACAACAACGGGTAGGACTCCCATCCCGGGATATTGGGTGCCCAGACGGACCCATGGTCTTTAAAATAGATACCCGGTACCGACACCCCTACGGCATCAACCTCGTGGCCGGAAATGGCAAGCAACGCTTCAAGTCGTTCGCCGACCATAGCTCCGACGCCGGAACCTTCTCTACCCTTCAGTTCGTGTACATCCTTGTGGAATATCTCCCCCTCATCCGAAAAAATCGCTTCCGCAAGTTTTGTGCCGCCCAAATCCAACCCTGCAATCATGGGATTTCCCTCCAAAATATTAATAGCAATCTGACTGACTATGCTGAAAATTACATGCGCAAGATCAGCTGCATTGCTCATATATAAGAATTTTTTTTCGCTAATTCACAGAATAAAAAACACTAAAAATGGAGCTGCTGCATCCATTAATCGCACATGATTATTAGTGACAATTAACTGCCCGGGTCGATTATTATTAGATCTATACTGGTATAATTAAAGTATCAGCTGCATTTCTGCTGATCACTTGATTCAAGGAGGCAAAAATGAGTACCTGGCTATCATTCCGGCTTATGGGATTCGCAATATTACTCATAAGCATTGCGACACCAATTCGGGCACAAGTGAAACCATCCCAATCTGTCCCATTTCCGTTGCAAAGGTACATCTCAAAAACGAATAATTTAAGTGGTTTGCACAAAACAACCGCAACAGATCCCATCCATTCGTTACTTGGTAAAATCGTAAAAATAAATGCCGCAGATACCACCTGGTGGCTCGACAAGATTGATGAACAGTACATCTCGGAGGGTACGCTATCGGACAGATATCACACCTACTACGCGTACGATGACTACGGCAATTCGGTAATTATGCTGATGGAGCGCTACAATATTAGTGACCAAACATGGGAAAACTTTGAGAGAGCGGACATGATTTACAATTCGGGGAATTTGCTGACTGAATTCACCATCCTTACCTGGGACACTATCCTGGCAAACTGGCAAAAGAGTACCAGGATTTCCCTGTCTTACACTCTCCACAAAGACATAGCCGAGGAGATATACATGATCTGGGATGGGGTCAACTGGGTTCGGGACGAACGAATCTCAGTTACCTATGATAACCGGAACAGGATGAGCTCAGTCACGTACCAGTACTGGGATGCCGTATCATCCGGTTGGATCAATTATTACCAGCTGCTCATTTCCTACAATGCCGACGATTCAGAATATTATGAAATATACCAGGTGTGGTTTTTAGGGACATGGTTTCCGATGGAGAGCTATGTCGAGTATAAGCATAATAGCTTTGACAGGGTCGACAGCACTTTTTCCCAATATTCCAACGGTTATTACTGGGTAAGATCTAATTTTGCAACGTACTCTTATGAAAAGGATACCTTGCTGAGAAAAGTAGAGAACGAGAACTGGGATGAGTCGACCGGTATTTGGTTTTTATCAAGCCGTGATCTCTACTCATATACTGCGGATACCCTTTCTACCGGCAGCACGGATGCCCAAACTTCTAAGGTTTCAGAAATTCTGACACAAAACTGGTCCGGTTCCTGGGTTGATTCCTATCGATGGATCTATGTATACGACGCTAACCAGAATATCTTCCAGGAAATTTATGAAGCAAAGGATTCCGGTATCTGGGCCAGGGGTTATATCGAGGAATATCACTACACACTAACGCGTCCCACAGATGTGCCGACACCGGTTGAAGCACCTCTCACGATACCAATGCAGACCAAACTGTATCAGAACTACCCAAATCCATTCAACCCGAGTACCACCATCGAATATGAGTTGAAGCAGCCCCTTGATGTAAGACTGGAGGTGTTTGATGTCGCCGGTCGCCTGGTGCGAACGCTTGTGCTGTCAAAGCAATCCCAGGGCAGACATAGTATTTCTTTCAATGCCAATGGACTGGCAAGCGGAGTTTACTTTTACCGGCTTCAGGCAGGAGAATTAATCCAGGTTCGCAAGATGGTGCTCATCAAGTAACCATCACAAAACCTGTATCTGATTTATGATTCAAAGGTTAGCGGTTCTTCCGGAGATTTATGGTAATGATATTTCGCGATGATTTTCGGCAGCAGATCGAGCACTACCGTGGCAGAAATCCTGTCATGAATCGCTTGCCTGTTAGGATCCCGGTAACCCTGCGCGAAGCCCAGCGTCCAGTACCGGCCAAAACACTCCTCCACAGTCTGATCGGGTTATTGTTGTGTTGTCTACCCCTTTTCTATAAACCGTTACCACTCACCTGTTTGAGAACAGCCTCTCCATATCAGCTGGTTTTAATCATTAGAAACACATAACCATATAAAGCCAATATTATTGTTAACGTATGTGAGCAGATAGATGTTAATTGGCATTCTGCAAAAACTATTATCAAGGAGGTAATTATGAGTACCTCGCTATCAATCCGTGTGGTTGGATTGTGGGTATTGCTTATGAGTCTGACCTCACCAATAATGGCGCAAAAGCCGTTGTATAAATCAGTTCCCGCACCGTTGCAGAAATACTTCTCTGGAGAATATGAGAAGAACTTGCATAAAATTTCCACGACTGATACTGTCGTCTCGTCGATGAGAAAACTCATCAGGAGGAATGCCACAGAAAACAGTTGGTGGCTTTATCAAATGGATGAACGAAACTTCATGCAAGGAGCACTTTCGTCTGCGTACCGCACATATTATGCATACAACGAATCGGGAAATGAGACCATACTCTTTATGCAGAGATACGATCCGTTTAAGCTGGAATGGGACAATTATCAAAGGACTGATGCCAAGTATGATGCAGATCAACGATTATCCGAATTCACCATCATCACTTGGAACCCCGACACGAAGGAATGGAATAGAATATCCAAAGTCCAAATATCTTATTCTGCTCATGGAGATGAAACGGAAGAGTTGTATTGGGATTGGAACGGTGCATATTGGGTTAAAGATATCCGACTGTTGACTACCTATGATCTTCAGGATCAAGTCGAGTTTGTAACTTATCAATTTTGGGATACACAGTGGGATGTATGGTTGGATTCTGATCGTATTTTATACACTTATAATGAAGATAAAACGGAAACTTGCAAAACACATCAAATATGGAAATTAAACGATTGGATATCTACGGAGACCTATACGGTATATATGCATAATTCCTTCAAAAGAATCGATAGCACGGCATTTGCATATTGGGTCGATAACAGTTGGCTAAATTCGTATCGATCTCATTCTGAGTATGAAAAAGACACTCTTTTACGAAAAACCCACTATGAATACTGGAGTGAATACGAGTCCAGGTGGATTCCGGACAACCAGGATCTTTATTTCTACTCAACAGATTCAACAAAAACGGACAATTCCCTGGTTTCACAAAAGGGCAGCCAAACGAGCAATTATGTTTCTGCCGATTCAAGTGATCAGGTTCCATTCCTTACTGAAATCCTGACGCAATACTGGTCCGGACAATGGGTTGACGGATTTCGTCAGACTTACATCTACGATGCTTATAACAACATCATACAACAGATTTATGAAGAGAAACTGGCTAATAGTTGGGATACGTATTGCCTGGAAGAATTCCACTATACTTTAACGCGTCCCTCCGATGTACCGACTCCTGTTGATGTGGTTGTAACTCTGCCAAGACAAGTTGTTTTATACCAGAATTACCCGAATCCGTTTAATCCAAACACCCAAATTGAGTATGATTTGGATAGGGCCACCCATGTCAAACTGGAAATTTTCGATATAACTGGCCGTTTGGTAAAGACACTGGTCGAATCTGTTCAATCACCTGGAAAACACAGCATACCATTCCATGCTGCCGGGTTAGCAAGCGGGGTATATTTTTACAGACTTCAAACCGGCCCATCCAGTCATGTAAAAAAAATGCTCTTGATCAAGTGATCAAACTTAAGTGTAATGGTATTCAAATCCACTGAATGCCAGCAACGTGACTAATGATTTCTAACTGTTAGTCATTCCAACTTACTATCATCAACATCCGGTGTAGTCGTTACGCCGGTCATGGTTATGTAATGATTCTCTTGCGTCTATACTATCATAAGGAGATACGTCATGTTTACTAAAATCACATTCCGAATGATCTGGTCAGGTGTGCTGTTGTTCGGCATTTGTATCATATCGCATGCCCAGGTTTCCCCGGCATTGCCGCCAACAATTTCCCCTGAGTCGCACTTGGTACAACAGAAATCTCTTGGAAACGACACGACCCAAAGTATCATTGATTCCCTGGCAACAGTTGTCGAACACCTGAGAAAACTAAAAAGCACAGGACCATGGTGGCTTGCATATTCCGAGACGCACCAATACAGTATTGATAGTTATAATGACAGCGGCACACTGGTCAGTGCCGATCGTTATTATGTGGCCTACGATGATAACGGGAGTGTTGTTCAGCAACTTACCAAAGAACTTGATTTGATCTCCCTGGAGTGGGTCGATAGCACACTGATGAATATGGAATATGATGTGGACCATCACCAAATGGGATATATCAGCCTCCAAATGGACCGTAATAGCGGAAGCTGGATAAATTTTATGAGGCAAGTATACCAATATGATACCAACTGGAGATTTGATCGCATCATATCACAACAATGGTTTAATGAAAAATGGCTGGACCTTAGACAAACACTATATACTTTTAATGCAAGCAATCAACTTTCATCAGTCATCAGCCAGGATTGGTTAGGCGAAGGTCTGGGTTGGGTTAACCAAAAACGCTATTTGTATAATTATCGCCAGAACTATCAAAGCACAGCGACACAATCGTGGATTAACAACAAATGGGCTGATATAAGCCTCACAGAATATTATCTAAATGATACCGGCAATCCTGACAGCATCCTATATAAAACAATGGATAATACGGAATGGGTAAATGTCGACCGCACTTTATATTACTATTCGGCTAGCGGCCGGCCTGATACCACATTCCGCCAAATATGGATGGGAGCCGAATGGGAAAATTTCACAAGGACAATTGTAAAGAGAAACCAGAAGGATCTGACGACGGAGGAATTATATCAGCAGTGGTATGAGGACGGATATTCTGATTCGTGGTATGATATTTACCATATCCGATATACATATGATCAATATGATAATAATATCGGCCAGTACCTTGAAATCCCCAATGGTTATTCCTGGCAAATGGCAATAAGCACGACAAATTCGTACACACTTGTCAAACCAACAGAGGTGCCAACACCTGTTGAAAATTTCAAATCCGTCCCACAGCGGTTTGTTTTAAATCAAAATTATCCAAATCCTTTTAACCCAAACACGATCATCCGTTATGAGCTGCCCAATACAAGTGATGTAGAACTAACAGTATACGATCTGACTGGGCGACAGGTTGCTACACTGGTTAATGAAAGACAAGCCGCAGGCATCCATTCTGTCCGTTTTGATGCCCAAAATATTGCCAGTGGTGTATATTTCTACCGCTTGAAGACGGGCAACTTCAATCAGGTCCGTAAGATGCTACTTCTCCGGTGAGACTTTAAGTGATGAACTGTTAACCGATTTCAGAGTTGCCAGCATCTTTTGTTTCCTTTATTTTGTGATAGCGATATCGCTCTATGGTCTTTGATCTCAGATCGAGCACTACCGTGGCAGAAATCCTGTCATGAATCGCTTGCCTGTTGGGATCCCGGTAACCCTGCGCGAAGCCCAGCAGATACCCACCGCCAGATCCGGTGCTGCGAACGACCGTTTCTGCCGGTCAAAAGAAGAGAATAACTAACTTGAAATTATACGAAAGTTTCCAGTTAACCAGGATCCTTTGCTCTATTTCCCTTTCACGGACAACGGCTTCAACAACAAATCCCTGAAGTCATAACTAAAGTCGGTTGCGTGTGAAGCAGCCTTCATCCTCACCTGGTTGATTGTGCCATCGGGGTTCAGCTCGAATGTTACAAAGGCATCGGCACGCAGTTCCCGGTCGTTCCAGCGCGCGATAAAAGTATCATATTGCCAGTGATCGAGTTTACCAATCAAATCGGGCGTATGATCAAAGCGGATTTCAAGATGTCCCTTTACTATCGAGATCGTTACGTTTCCATACCAGGCATCATGGTAAGTACCCGCGTATTCAGCAAGCGGCAATGAAGGACCTGCGGTGGAATCGCGTGTCGCCTCCGAACTTTTCACCGACGATGCAACGGTCTCATTTCGCTTGTTCATCAATGTCTTATACGCACTGATCCAATCATAAGAAGGTGCTCGCAAATAATAATCCAGGAGGTGATAGGTGATGGCATTGAAGGCATCCTCTGATTCCTGGTTTGTCAGAACGGCAATACCCAGCTTTAACTTCGGAACGAGCGTCACGCGTGAGACATAGCCGCGAAGTTCCCCGGTGTGCCAGACCAACTTTTCTCCCCGGTAGTCCGACAGGAAAAAACCGAGTCCGTACCCGTAGAAATTCATCTGTGCCGGCACCAGCTCTTTGGGATATTTGGGAATGTCAATAGGCGTGACCATCCTCCAGAGTTGTACTGTGCTCTCCGGGTGGAATAGTTGCCTGCCCTCGGCCGTACGCCCCGAATCAAGCTGGACGATCATCCATTTCGCCATGTCTACAGCATTGGTGGCGATACCTCCTGCCGGGTCGGTCACGTTATCAATGAAAGGTTTTACGATTTGCAGCCTGCCATTTACCTTAGCGTGTGGTGTAGACACATTCTTTTGATGAACGATTGCTTCGCTTTTGTCAATACTCTCGTTCATCCCGAGCGGTTTGAAAATATGGCCGGCAACAAAATCCTCCCAGGTCTCCCCGGATACTTTGCTGATCACTTCACCGGCTACCTGGTACAGGAGATTATCATAGGCGAATTTCTGCCGAAAACCGGTCGCCAGGGGCACATTTCGAAGATGATGCACGATTTGGTCACGGGTATAATCGGTAACCGGCCACCAGAGCAGATCACCGGCACCCAGTCCCAGTCCGCTGTGATGTACCAGCAGGTCGCGAATCGTGATGCGGCTGGTTACATAATCATTCGACATCCGGAACCAAGGCAGGTATTTGATAACCGGATCATCCCATTTCAGCTTCCCTTGCTCCACAAGCAGGGCGAGAGCGGTTGTTGTAAACGCCTTCGAGTTGGAGGCAATCGCGAAAAGTGTATGCGCATCCACCGGTTCTGATGAGCCCAGTTTTTTGACGCCGTACCCTTTGGCGAGGATTACTTTCCCGTCTTTCACAATCGCGACGCTCACGCCAGGAACGTTGAATGTTTGCAACACACGATTTATATAATGGTCAAGATTACGGGGAGGTTTATCGGTTTTCATCTGGGCATACAGAGGGTTAGCCGCCATGAAAAACGAGATGATTATCAGCCACATGTTCAGCTTCATGACACACTCAGGGTTTATTACCGGGGAAATGGGGAATCAGGGATTCAGTTTAACCGATGCCCATGACGTTTGAACAAAATAGGGACCAGATCTTAAAAATCATTGTAAGATAAGACAGGAACTTTCACTTCGAATCCTCACGTAAATTGCAACATATTTGAAGATTAATACTTTCGGATTTAATTACTCAAATGCTAATTTCAAGTAATGAACTCGCTGGATAAACTTAACCAAGAACTAACCCAGGCCGGTACCCCCGCCGAACCCTCTTGCTTCGGCACAACCCTTACACCCATTGAGACGCTCGTCAACCGCCCGGTTTCGGCCCGTCCGTATGTTGATATCCTGCTTAAATATTTGCCCATCTCTGATAACCGAACGAAAGAGTTTATTGCCATCGCTCTGACGGAAAAAGGACTGACCACGGCTACACAACCTTTACTCGATCTGTTTCAGCACGATCCGACCCTGCAGGAACCGCAGCGATGGGTCGTTGGAAGAGCGTTGTATGTCATCGATGATCCGAAATCCTATCCGGACATCCTTCGAATATGCAGGGAACGAAAATACCGGTCTGCGCGGGCAATGCTGATGCACACCATGCCTAAAATTCGGTCTGAAGAGGCTTTCGATGTGCTCATTTCGTGCCTGGATGATCCAACCGTTCGGGCTGACGCGATAGAAGCACTGGGTGAATTCGGCGATCCGCGCGTCATACCCCATATCAGGGAAACACAGGTAACAGAAGGATTGCGGGAGTTTGAGGCGAAGAAAACAGCGTTGGAGCGATTGAATTCAACGATGATGTCTAAAAGAGGAACGGAGCGAAGCGAGTGACGTGGCAATCCCGAATACATCTTGAAACGATCGTTAAATAGCTCTGTATTGATCTTTGCCTGTTGTGAACGAGATCCTACTTATCCCGACAAGTCGGGATAAATCAGGATGACAGTCTTTTGTTGAAGCGTTTGACACCTCTTTACGCGCCCTTTATTCAGGGGGAAAGAATGATCCATCATCTGGTTTGCCGTGATATAATTGATTATATAGATATCAATTAGTCAAATCACCATGAAGCTCAATATCCACCAATGAAAAAGATTTTCTTTTACCTGCTGCCGGCATTGTTAACGTTAACTCTGCTTACGGGTTTCTCGAGGAAAATCAGTCCGCCCCATCCGGTTCGCCAAACCATAAACTTCGACTTCAACTGGCGGTTTCATCCGGGGGATGTGCAAGGGGCGGCCAACCCGGCATATGATGATGCCCGGTGGAGATTATTGAATGTGCCGCACGACTGGAGCATCGAGGGGAAATTCAGTGCGAAGAATGCCAGCGGCACCGGTTACCTGCCGGCCGGGATCGGCTGGTACCGTAAAACGTTTACCCTGCCGGAAACCGATCAAACCAAACGCGTGGGAATACAGTTCGACGGGGTCTATGACAACAGTGAGGTCTGGATTAACGGGCATTACCTGGGCAAGCGCCCATATGGATTCATCAGCTTTTACTACAATCTTACTCCTTACCTGCAATTTGGGGATCAAAAAAACGTCATCGCCGTTCGCGTGGATCATTCTCATGTGGCCGACTCCCGGTGGTATACCGGAAGCGGGATCGACCGGCATGTCCGTCTGTATGTGACAAACAAGGTGCGTGTAGTTCACTGGGGAACCTATGTAACGACTCCTCACGTGGATAAGAATTCCGCAACGGTCCGGATCATAACAAAGATCGCAAATACAACTACTGGGGAACATGAAATCACTTTAAAAAGCATTGTGATAGATTCGTCCGGGAATGTCGTCGGACAAACCTCTTCCAGAATGGCTTTCCGGCCGGATTCGAAATACAAGTTTGATCAGACCATTTCTGTGGATCACCCTGAGCTGTGGTCGATAGAGCATCCCGCTATGTATTCCGTTGTCAGCGAGATATATGCGGGCCGGCAATTGGAAGATCGGGATACCACTTTATTCGGGATCCGAACGATCCGGTTTGATGCTGACAAGGGTTTTTTTCTGAACGGAAAACCGGTAACCATTAAGGGAGTGTGCCTGCATAACGATGCGGGTGCAGTTGGATCTGCGGTTCCCGAAAGAGAATGGTACCGGAGGCTCAAACTAATGAAGGATATGGGAGCCAACGCTATACGGACAAGTCACAATCCGCCTGCACCTGAATTTTTAAGATTATGCGACAGAATGGGGTTCCTGGTAATGGATGAGGCATTTGATGAATGGGCGATCGGAAAGAAAAAGTGGATTAAAGGAAGAAACGTTGGATCAGATAAGGGTGCTGCCGGCCTTGGGAGCTATTATTCTCAAAACGGGTACAGCGATTTCTTTCAAAAATGGCATAAGAAGGATATTCAGGATATGGTGCGAAGAGACCGCAATCATCCCTCCATCATATTGTGGAGCATCGGCAATGAAATCGATTATCCGAATGATCCCTATACCGATCCCAACCGATCCGACTACAAACCATGGCGGCCCGCAGCGTACCAAATCCCGAAAATAGCACGACATCTGTATGATGATGTGAAAGAGATTGACACAACGCGTCCGGTTACTGCTGCGCTTGCTAATATCCCGCTTTCCAACCAGACAGGCTATGCAGGTTTGCTGGATGTTGTCGGGTACAATTACCAGGAACAGTATTACAAAAAAGACCATGAGAATTTTCCCAAAAGGAAGATCATGGGGAGTGAGAATGGCGGTTCCTATCAGGCCTGGCTGGCGGTTAAGGACAATGCCTTCGTTGCGGGACAGTTTTTGTGGACAGGCGTCGATTACCTGGGTGAAGCCGGCCGGTTCCCCAACCGCAGCAGCCTTTCGGGAAGAGTTGGCCTGAGTGATTTCAGGAAACCCCGTTTTTACTACCGACAGAGTTTATGGTCTCACAAACCGATGGTTTACATAGCCTGTGTTGCTCCGGAAACCGGAAATCGAAACAGATATCCACATGTTACGGAAAGATGGAACTGGGATGAATTTAGAGGAAAAGACGTGACCGTTGTTGCTTATACAAACTGTACCTCCGTTCGGTTATATCTTAACGGCAAGTCATTGGGATCTAAAGGACTAAGTGAATCCAAAGATGCCATTCTCAAATGGACGGTCCCTTACCGGCCCGGTGAATTGAAAGCGGTGGCTTACCGGGATGGAAAAGTGGTTGCCCAACATATTCTGCAAACTGCCGGAAAACCATACAAGATCATCCTGAAAAGCGACCGTACAGACGTCCATGCCGATGGTGAAGACATCGCCAGCGTAAAAATCCTGGTTACGGACAAGAATGGGATCGTTGTTCCGTATGCGAGCAACGAGATCAGGATTTCGGTTTCCGGCGCCGGGGTCAATGACGGCATTGGAAACGACGACAGCAATGATATTGAGCCGTATAAGTCGGATCATCATAAAGTATTTGAGGGCAAGGCACGTATCTATATTTTATCGAACGACAAAAAAGGAGCGATTCATCTTGATGCCGTTGCGAAAGGGTTGAAAACAGGCAGGCTGACAATTGAGGCCAAGTGAGGGTTTGCCCCGCACCCCAACCCCTCCCTACATTCGAGGCTGTGCGAAAACTAAACCCCAAGACAGGCTAGATTAATTTTCCCAGGTTATCCGTATTCTTTTGAGATTTTATCGCCATTTTCCCCCTTAGAAACGGGGGTGGGTGGATTGACAAACCGGGTTCACATGAAGCTAAGCTAGATAATTTAACCTCCCATTTTTAAACATAAGTTTTCTCACAACCTCTCCGCAGAGATTGGCTATCACCGAATAATCTGACATCACATTGCAACAATTACGATTCGAAGTATTTCTCTGGACTTCGCTGCGGGTGCCATGCTGGAAACGATCAATTCCGGTTGCCACGAGATCCTACTTATCCCGCTAAAGCGGAATAAATCAGGATGACAATACCATTAAATGACTTAAGTACGGACTAAGAAAATTTCGGCAGTATTGAGGAATCCAGGAAATAACAATCATTTGAAACCTTTATTTCTACAAATTGTAAGTAACTCTGTGGGGAGGGTTACGTAACTGAAATAAAAAGCACGCCTATTCTTACCTCAAATTACCGTTAAATCCAGCTTGCAACTAAGGAATAAGATGTTTATATACGATGTTAGCGATAACAATAGTTGACCCATTACAACCCTTTTTCTTCTCTTATCATGACTGTAACAGATACAGAATCATTACAGAAAGTCGTCGTTGTCTGTCGGTATGGTAGCGTTTTTTTATCAACTCCTGCTGCAGATTCACAGACACAAGAAGAATCCTCATTTGACTGCTTCCCATACGATCGATCTCCCTAAATCCTGATTTTCCAGGTTCATTCCGGGGTTATACAAATATTTCTTGAATTCAATAGAAATCTGACGGTTTTGAAACGCCTCAGATCTGAATGCTGGACCATTAAGGAATATTCTACAAAACGGTTATCTCGCTAGTACAGTAAAATCATTCCCGAGAATAAACTGGTGCTTTGGCTCTCGTCTTACAGTTCAAATACAATCATAGTAATACCATGAAAAAAAAGATCCCCCTCCTGACAATTTTGGGCAGTTTTCTGCTTCTTTCTGTTGCCTCAAACAGCTACGGCAGCGACTCCCTCCGAACGGTACATTTCTCCCACCCCGGTATCGTTCGATACGATCACCACGGTTTCTATATAAACGGCAAAAAGGTCTACATTTTCAGTGCCGGCTTTCATTATTACCGCACAACGCCGGCATTGTGGAATGACCGGCTCAACAAAATAAAAGCCGCCGGGTTCAATACGATCGAGACCTATATTCCATGGAACTACCATGAACAGAAACAAGGTCACGCCGATTTTTCTGAGCTGGATCAGTTCCTTGATGCCTGTGCAGCGCATCATTTATGGGTGATCATCCGGCCCGGACCCTATATCTGCGCCGAGTGGAACGCCGGTGGTTTTCCCAATTGGCTTGCCTACAAGGCGATTGGCTATCGTACCGATACTCCGGCAGACATCAAGTGGTCGAAGTATTATTACGACGAGGTATTGCCAATCATTCGCAAGCACCTCATCACCAACGGCGGGAACATTATCCTGATGCAACTGGAGAACGAATACGATTTCTCCGGGATACCGGATACCCTGCGAACCAATTACCTGAGATCTCTCTACCACGATGCCCTGGATAATCATATCGATGTCCCGCTGATCACCTGCTGGACCTCCGTATCGCGCAATAATACCGATCCCGAGCTATCCCAGATCATGGATGCCGATAACTTTTATCCCGGCTATAAACTCAAAGGGGTTGGTGAGTCGATTCAGTCCATGCTCCGTACCGAACCCAATTCACCTGGCATGATCACTGAGCTTCAGGGTGGATGGTTTTCGGATGTTGGCGGAAAAGCCATCCGTTATCCCCAAAAATACGGAGCCGCCCAGGTCAATGATCTCACAAAATTCGTCATCGCTCACGGTGTGGATGCTTTCAATTACTACATGGGATACGGCGGTACGAATTTTGGTTACTGGGGTGCCGCAACAATCACAAACTCATACGATTACACAGCACCCATTTCCGAAGCCGGAGGTCTCTGGAGCAAATACAGGGCGGTAAAGCTGATCGGGGATTTCCTGCATATGACCGGTGCGCAGTATACGGATATGCCGAAAGTCTGGGATGAAGCGAATACCGGTACTCCAGGTATCAAACTGGTTATGAGGGGAACAGGGAACCAGCGAATTCTATTTGTTCGAAATGAAACGGACACCGCTAAAGTCGCACAAATCGAACTCCATGATGGGTCATCTGAACACCCGATAACGGTCACAATGCCCAAACATGGAGCAAAATTTCTT
>DATFNI010000092.1:0-3045 GCA_035266485.1 Balneolales bacterium | reverse complement strand
ATGCCCTGCACTTGCTGAAACCCCGATATGAAGGCATGGAAGTGCCGGTTATGCTGAGTAGTTCGATCACTCAATACGGAGTCTCCGAAATCTGGGATAAGGTGAATGAATATGTAAATGTGTTGCGATCCGGGGGGATCTTGCAGGAGAAAAGGAAGAATCAGCAGTGGAACTGGTTTATCCGCTTAACGGAAGAAGAACTTCTCAAGCGGTTCTGGAATAGGGAAGCCATCAGACAAGAAAGCGAGAATCAACGCATATTGCTTTTACGCCACGAAACAACACCCGTACTGGCTACCCGCAGGCTACTGAATATCATGTTTCCGGATCGAAAAGGGTCGTAAGTGCGTATCGCAAAGCCGAAACCCGGAAGCAACAGATGTAAATGATTGGGCAATTTTCTAATGACAGAAAAAAAGCGCTTTTCCAAAATGATGAATGAACACCTATATTATCTGAATCGAATTTCAGGAAGTAAATAATATTATTTATGTCGCAAGAGAAACTTTCCAGTAACCAATCAATACCCTCACTTCATACGCTCACTGAAGATGAACAGATGATCCGCGAGGCTGCTGCCGAATTTGCACAAGCCTTTGTCGCACCACTTGTTCATGAAATGGATCAGGAGGGTAAACTGAATCAGGATTTAATAACATCCTTCTTTGAACAGGGTTTGATGGGAGTAGAAATACCGACTGAATATGATGGGGCAGGGGGCACTTTCTTCATGGCGATTCTCGCTATTGAGGAAGTTTCAAAAGTCGATGCTTCTGCGGCTGTGTTCATGGATGTTCAGAACACTCTGGTCAATAATGCTATTTTGCGCTGGGCTGATGATAATGTGAAGAAGATATATTTACCCCAACTTGCAACCAGCAAGGTTGGAGCTTATGCTCTTTCAGAGTACTCATCCGGTAGTGACGCCTTTGCCCTGAAATGTCGCGCTCAGAAGCATGGAAGCGAATATATAATGAACGGCACCAAGCTTTGGATAACCAATGCAAATGAAGCTGATATTTTCATCATCTTTGCTAATGCGAACCCGGAAGCCGGCTATAAGGGTATAACCGCCTTTATTGTTGAGCGGGATTCCCCCGGATTTTCCATTGGGAAAAAAGAAGATAAACTTGGAATTCGTGCCAGCTCGACATGCGAGCTGGTCCTGGAGGACTGTCATATTCCGGAAAAGAACATACTCGGCGAGTTTGGAAAAGGATATAAAGTTGCGATCGAAACCCTTAACGAAGGAAGAATTGGAATCGGGGCCCAGATGCTGGGCATATCACGAGGGGCTTTTGAGGCAACCCTGGCTTACACACAGGATCGTTCGCAATTCGGCAAAAAGATTGCCGATTTTCAATCTGTTCAGTTTGAACTTGCCAAAATGGCGACCGACATCGAAACAGCACGTTTAATGGTATATAATGCCGCCCGCATCAAGATGTCAGGCAAGCCCTTTCAACGTGAGGCCGCCATGGCAAAATATCATGCTGCAGAGGTAGCAGAGCGGGTGACATCTATGGCTGTAGATTTATTTGGAGGTTATGGATACACAAAAGATTATCCTGTAGAAAAATACTGGCGGGATTCAAAGATTGGCAAAATTTACGAAGGAACGTCCAATATGCAGTTGCAGACGATTGCCAAAACATTTCTGGCGACAAAGTAATCATCCCCGGGCGGTTATATACCTCATCACTCCGGATATTGGTTCAAGTGCAGCTATAACATGCGGGACCGCACAAAAGCCCTTTTTTGAGCAGATTATTTAAAAAAGCCTAAAAAGCTTGTGGATTGGAACGCTTGTAAAAGATTTCTCATTAAATGACGGTAATTCGGGAACCGAATCACAAAAAAACGAATTTATTGGAATGGTGGCCCTCTCACAAGGGTTGTGTGGTGAGTAAGAGTTGCTGCTGATAAATATGAGATCGTAATCAAAATCAATCAGCAAACAATAATCATTTAATATGGAACCTAATTTGCCTGAACTTATTCGGTCCTATTGTAAAGACGAAGCATCTTTCAATTCTGTATGGAGTCGATTTCAGAAATTAATGAATCGTTGCTCCATAGCTGAGAATAATCTGGAATTACTTGAATCTGCGATTAGATACGACTACGATTCAATATTGATTACAGAGTTGGATCTCGAAGATCCGGGTCCCAGAATTGTGTATGTCAATGATGGTTTTTGCGAGATGACCGGATATAACCGCGAAGAAGTTATTGGAAAGACTCCGCGAATACTGCAGGGACCGAAGACCGACCCGGAAGTTTTGAAAAGATTAAAACTATCACTGCAGGAAGGAAAGTCCTTCTTTGGACAAACGATCAATTACAGGAGGGATGGTACCGAATTTGTGAATCAGTGGGACATACACCCATTGTATAACAAAGATGGAGAAATCACGCACTGGGTTTCATATCAGCATGATATTACGCGTCGGAAACGTGCCGAAATGGACTTCCAGCGGGCTGCTCGATCTGAATTTGACTCACTGGTCGAAAACTCAAAACGCATCCAGGTTGATTTTACTGATGACGGTTCGATTATCATTGGTAATCATCTCTTCCGTGATCTTTTGGGCTATAATCAGGATGAAATAAAGAATTTAACTATCTGGGATCTTGTTCATGAGGAAGATCAGGCACGCCTGAAAAATGCAATTGAAAGGAATCAAAATGGTGGGGAAGTCATTGACACAGATTACACTATTCGCCTCATCCATAAAAAAGGAATGCTTATTGAATGCGCGCTCGATATTGAGCATCTGAAAGTTGAAGGCAACTCGTTTAATCGGGCAACTGTTGATAATGTAACCCTTCAAAAACGCGTCATTCAGACACTCGAAAAGAGAAATGAGGACTTCCTCCGTTTATTCAAGTCGAAAAGTGATTTCAATTATGGACTTGATGCGAGCGATAGTAAGAATCCCCGTTTTACCTGGTTTTCCGAAGGCTTTGAAGAAGTTACGGGATTCAATGCTGATGAGTTTACGACGCAAGACGGGTGGAAAAAACTAATTCATAAAGATGATA
>DATFNI010000091.1:0-30919 GCA_035266485.1 Balneolales bacterium | reverse complement strand
AGTCAAAGGACGCAAGATCTTCGGAGGTCTTCAGCCGTACGGTAAAGTATGGAGGGCCGGCGCCAATGAAGCCACAGCGATCAACTTCTCAAAAGATGTGAAGGTGCAGGGACATTCCCTTAAAGCCGGATGGTATTCCCTTTTCATGATCCCGGGAGAAAATGAGTGGACGATCATCTTTAACTCAACCATCAAATGGGGACTGGATTATGAACAGAAGAGCGATGTGTTGCGTGTAAAAGTCACTCCTGATGATGCTCCGATGCGTGAATGGCTCATGTATTACTTCAGGAGTCTGACCGGCGACTCTGCCCAGCTGGTCATGGCATGGGATAAAACGGCTGTACCCATTACAATTACCACAGAATAATCACTCTTCTCACCGTGTTCCCCAGGCAAATAAAAAATGCCACGGAAACACGGTGAGTCACAGAATATAGAGGGATTACTCACTTAAAAGTGCCAGGTCTTTTGCACTTACGAGCCCCCGATTGAGCAGTTCGTTCATCACGATCTCGGTCATTTCCGTCGAAAAGGCAAACTCATAGCGCAAATCAAACACGTATGCCTTCAAACGTACCTTCAGCAGAGATCGTCCCTGGAATATCTCATTTTTAATGACGACGGCAATGGATTTATCCAAATACACATACCGGGAGACCGCAGCGGCCTGGTAACAGATATCCTTCAGCTTCGGGATATCAACGCCGGGCGGCACATAGAACTCGGAGACGACCTGTTGGTTAAACCGGCCCGTGTTTGAATTGGAAACCGACTGGCTCATAATCTCACTGTTGGGGATGGAAACAATGGAATCGTCGGGGGTCACGATCCGAACGGTACGCAGACCGATCTGAACCACCTCCCCGTAATGCGTACCCACCTCGATCTTATCGCCTACCTGGAACGGGCGGTCGAACAGGATCATGATACCGCCAAAGATATTTTTCAGGATATCCTGCGATGCGAATCCAAGTGCGATACCGAGTGAGGCCGTGGCGGTTATGAGCGTTGCTATCGGTGGGGCATAGATGCCAATGATGATGATATAAATCACAACCGTCCATCCGGCGATACGGATGATAGGGATCACCCCTTTGATAAACAGCCGCAGGTTGGTCCATCGCTCGGCAACGGCTTCCAGCAGCCGTGAGGTAAACCGGATGATGACCAGTGCCAGGATAAAAACGATGATCGACCAGACGATCTTCCCCGCCGTCACATTCCAGGCAATATTGGGCTTGGTCTGGCTCAGGCTTTTCTCCAGGCCATGAGCAACCGAGTCTGCGTGATTTTCTACCTTCGCCGTCTGACTCAGCTTCATGATCGATGCCGGATTCGCATTCTGCGGTATTTGCATCCCCGTCAGACACAGAAACACGACCGGAACAAGCAGAAACCAACTCTTTTTATGGATATGACGCATAGCGATACCTCAATGTAACATGTTTCTGGATGAGAGTGCCCTTACAACCGGCCGGTAGAAAAAGGGATGTACGGAATAGTTGACATCAAGCTGCCGCACATAACCCCTGTTGCTCATCTGGCGGAGAAGCAAATCCGCATTATCAGTCTCCATGCGCATGACAGATGCCATTTCATCTGAATTGAGCACTTCATGCTGGATCAAGACAACCAGGGCAAATAACTCATCAGTGGTAAGATAGTGAACAAACGAATTATCCAGTTCGATGTCTGTATCAACTTCAATAAAATCCGAACCGATGTTCCTGACGGAGCTCAGCCAGAAAAGCATTGCTACAGCAATATTTCCGTCCGATTTTTCCGATAGATTCCGGAAGAGCCTGTCGACCAGAAAATCCTGCTTCTCCTGCTCTGTGTTTAGCTTCTTAAATTTCCGGTTATGCTCGATATTTTCCGGTGGTTTGACTTTCAGGTTGTAGCCGCTCAGGCGATGACGTCTCATGATAAGATCCTGCATCTCGCCGGGCGTCAGGTTGTGTAGCGTGATTACCTGGCTGAAATTCCTGGAAATATGAAGGGCCTTGTCCAGGTACTGCCATCCATATAAACCGGAAGAGATGACCCAATAAACGCGATCACGTGACCGGGAGATAAATTTCATCATCTCGTCAATGGCGTTGAATCCCCCGATTTTCCGTAAAAACAGGTTATGCAGATTTTCTATCACACAAATGACCGGGGCATTCGGATCCAGCGCTTCATAGAGTTCATCCCAGTTTTTTGACTTCCCTGCATTGAGACGATCGCGGATTGTTTCAAAAAGAACAGATGGATCGATGCTTGTCTGATCAAAACGAATGGTGATAACCGGATAACCCGAGTAGATATCGCGAACAACATCATTTATCAGCGTCGTTTTGCCGCTCCCACGCTCTCCGATAATTACAACAGTGCCCCTGACTCCTTTTTTCCACAGATCAAAATCCCTCTGCAGCGCCATGATTTCATCCTTCCTTCCGGAAAATAACCGGTCGTCACTGATCGGTTCGATCCGGAACAAACGCCGGTACACGAAAGGCAGGCGATTAACCTGATCCTGAAACTCGATCAGATGCCGGCTGATGGCCTCCGTTGATTGTTCTGATATGCCGCCCAATCCTGTTATCTCTTTCACACGGCCAACGCCGGTTCGCAGATATGAAGCGGAGAATCGTCCAAGTGCTTTAACCCGCGGCAACAGCCGCTTTATTTCCAACCAGATGTTGCGTCGGAACTGTCGCATCTGATCCTTTGCCCGCGCCCGGGCCCAGCGAATCTTCAGCTTCAGTATCTCCTCATTATCTTTGAGCTCTCCTATCCGGTTTACTGCCGTATCCGTAATATCATCGAGGTTGAACCGGATCGACTCATTGATGTCCGACAATTCCTGGTTCAGGGTTACCAGTTTCGATTCCGATCGTTCCAGGCCTTCCATCAATACCGGCCATGCCTGTTCGCGCGGTTCTTCTTCGCGGTCACGAAGAATCTGAAGGGCCGCCTCGATATTGTATTCTACAATCTGATCGATCTCGCTGATGCTCCGGGAGACCAGTTCCAGGCGGGGCCTGAGTGAAGTCATCGCATCAGAAAATCCGCTTTGAAGACGTACAAGCACCTCTTCTCGCACCAACTCCTTGATCGGCACTTCATCGATCTTCACCTTCGGTATCAATCCGGTATCCTCTTTCTCACGAACAATGGAGTGCACCTCAGACAGATCTTCCTGGATATTTTTGGAACGACCCTGATAACTCTGGACGGTCTGTTCCAGATGGGCATTAACCAGGGTATCAGCCATCTGCGGAAGCAGATCCTGTCTTAAGGACTTTATCAGATCACGGCCTTCGGTCAGCAATGTTCCTTTCAGCTCTTCAGGCTTATTCTTTTCATCGCTGAGTGCGTCGATACTTTTTCGAATCCGGATAAGGGCACTGTTAAATACCGGTATCAGTTTTTTATTGATACGATCATCGGTTATCTCAACCACCTTTTGTTTGTAGTCCAGGAGCCGGAGCTGGGCGGTTGAAAGTTCCAGATCCTTGAGCCAGTTCTCACGAGTGGCCGACACGTGTAATTCCCAGGCAGATCGGCCATCTGTGAAATCACGTTTTAGCTTTCGGCTGAGTGCTTCATTCCTGCCCTTACGAAACCTTCGTGCCGGTCTCTTCAGTGTGCCGGCTTCATCCCAAACCTTATCGAATTCTTCATCCAGTTGTCCAAGAAACGCATCCATTCGCCCGTCAAAATCAAACAGGTATTTTTCAAGAATCTCTTTCTTCCGATCCAGAGATTTTCTTAAATCGTCGACCGCAGGACCGGTTTTGCCAGAAGCAGGATGTTCCACCGGTTCCATCATCTGCTCTGTCAGTGTGTGAACTTCGGTTATGAATTGACTCCGATACCTGAAAAACTGAAAAAACTCCTCCAGCAGAGTTGATTTAAACGGAATTACCCAGGACTGTTCTGTAACACGCCGCACAGGTAACCGTCGTTTCGCATTTTCCCATGGATTTTTCTTTCTCTTAAACAGGCGCCTCAGAGAATTGCCGGCTCCATTCCGTATATGGTAAATATTTCTGCCAGTTCGTCTCCAGCTTTTACCTATGCCGACAAAAAGATTCTCATCATCCTCTTTTCCCCAGAATTCCTCCGGAATATCGAGCGTGATCCACTCCGGCTGTTTATCGTATATATCACCGAAGTGACTATTCCAGGAATCCATCGTGTCATCGGGAAGCACAGCCGACACCACGGTCGAGGATTCATCAAGCCAGGTTCGCAGTTCGGCATAAAAACGAATAAGAATTTCCAGCTCTGTTTCTTCCGAACTCAGCGGCTTATCAAACGTATCCCTAATAATGCGCTTTATACCTTTTATCCGTTCTGTATACGCCTGTTCGAAGACTGTATGTACCTCACGAACTAACTGACGGCCCGCGGCCTGAAGATGTTCTTTAAGCGTATCCGGATTGACAGAATCCGTCATAATTGATGACACTGGTAAATCAGATCTGTTGACGTCGTCTTTGGCGATCGGCTTCCCTTTTTTAATAAACCCTATACCCGAAATTTTCCCTCTTGCAATATACAATGAGATTAGTAAATAAAACTACTGTCGATGTCAATAAGTCCGGGACAGAATTTGCATGATGCGGGATTCTTTGCCTTTCCCTACTTCTGTGGCTAATTGTAAACTAAATTACCACGGAAGCACGGAGTTAACAGAATACAATGCACTAAGCCGATGTCCTCCCTGAGGGATATCACTCTTCTTTTTCTGATTCTGATTTCGGAGGTGTCTTGAGCACCCTCCAGAAGAAATAACCTGTGATGGCCGTAACTGTAACCTGCACGACAATCATCAAAACTGCAGCTACCGGATTCATAGACTTACTCTCCCTTCTTTTACACGTTTACGATAAGCAACATAGACCATCACACAGAGCGCAATAAATACGATGCTCAACAGAGCACGTGCCCCGTTAACATAGGTCAACTCTAGCTTCAGATGGTGTAACACATCAATATTTGTTGCACTTGCTATCTGTTTATGCAGACCGGCATTAAACCACTGTTTAACGACAGATGAGTCGTCCAGTATCCATCCTTTTCCCGTAAATAAATTGTGAAAAGCGAGCGACCAATCATTCCCCCGCGGTTTGAAAAAAGAACCGATAAATACGAATAACAGAAGAAGAGGCGTAATGTATTTGATGATGAACTTAAAGGGCTTGGCCACTTTAATATCGCCCCCTTCATTAATCTCGCGCCACCCGTTTTCAATACCAAATACCCATGAAAACAAGAGTGATTCAGCCAGGGCAAAAACTACCAGTGATACCGTACCGGCCCAGTAATCATACTGGTTGAAGACCCCGTAGTTGTAGAAGAATACTGTGGGCAGGCCTAAAATCAGGACAATCAGACCGAAACTCCATGCTGCCCGCTTCCTGTTCCAGTTAAACTCGTCTTCCATGAAGCCAAGCCATGGCGTACCCATCGCCAGCGAAGAAGTGATACCGGCAAAGAACAACAGTCCAAACCACATCACGCCTGCGACAGCGGCCAGGAATGGTCCCCATTGTTCAAAGAGATAAGGCATCGTCTGGAAAGCGAGGCCGAAGCCGACATGGGCTTTCAGCCAGTTCACACCCAGGTAACCGGCAGCGATGGGAATTACGATGGAACTTCCCAAAACGATCTCAACAAACTCATTCATAAATCCGGCTGATACCGCGTTCAGAGCAATGTCATCGTTGGATTTCACGTAAGCGGCATAACAGTGCACCGTACCCATCCCTACCGAGAGCGTGAAGAATATCTGTCCGGCGGCTGCCAGCCACACTTTGGGATTCCACAATGAGTTTAACTGGGGCGTCCATAAAAAGTTTAGTCCGGCCCACGCACTGGCATCCGGATGAGCAGCTGTAGCGCCGGAGGTGCCCAGTGTCAACCCCCTGACAGCCAGGAAGAGCCCGAACATGATCAGCAGCGGCATCCCGATCTTAGCCACCTTCTCAACCCCATCGAGACCTCGTGAGAGAATCCAGGTATTAATCAAAAGACAGATCACATAAAAGACCACCGCCTCATACGGTATCCCGAAGGTGCTTTTGCTGATGTTGACATATGTATCAAAAAAGTGGGCTACCTGGGTCTGATTCATCCCGTTGAAGGTGCCAAGGATCGAATGCAATACGTAAGATATCGTCCACGACTCGATGTAACAGTAATATGCGGCGACCGCCAGGTTTGTAAAAATCCCAAACACTCCGAAGTACTTCCATAGCCTCTTTTTTGCCATGGTATCGAGGATGAATGGTGTGGAATGGTGTCCGTATTTTCCGCCGTATCGGCCCATGGACCACTCAATCCATAAAAGAGGAATCCCCATCAGCAAGAAACAGACAATGTAAGGTATGATAAAAGCTCCGCCTCCGTTTTCAACTGCCTGTTCGGGAAAGCGCAGAAAGTTACCAAGACCAACCGCATTTCCTGCCATGGCGAGAATGAGGCCAATGCGCGATCCCCATTGCTCGGTTGTTTTGGTTTCAGTCATAATGCATTACTGTTACAATTATAATGTGAAGCAAAAATCATGCAGAACCCACCTTAAATCATCAAAAAAAAGGTTTTCAACTACTGTTTTGGTGATGATACCGTAATGAATGAATCAATAATAAACGAACAAAACCACGCTTTACAAATATTGAAAATTTCCCAAATGTACCGTAAAAATGGTAAAAGTATCTATTCCTCTTACACGGAATTCTTTTTTTGATATAAATACCTAAAAAGATTTAGATATACATCATTCAGATTTTAAGCACCGCACTACAACACAAAATTACAACAAATGGTGCTCAATCCACTCAATAAATGACTGAACAGCCCTTCCCCGGTGACTGATCTCGTTTTTGGTTTCCAGCGATAATTCTGCGAACGTCTGCTCAAATCCATCCGGCAAAAAGACCGGATCATAGCCGAATCCGCCCGAACCCCGTTGATCCGTTGTGATGTGTCCGTCACATCTGCCCTCAAACACATGCTCGTTTTGATTTTCGATAAAGGCTATCACCGTACGGAACCGGGCTTTCCTGTCATCCAAAATCGGCCAGTCTTGTAACAAACGGAGCAACTTTTCCACATTTTGCTGATACGTCACATTTTCTCCTGCAAAGCGTGCAGAATATACACCCGGGCGCCCGTCCAGAGCATCGACTTCGAGACCGGTATCATCAGCCAAAGATGGCAGGCTGGTGACCTCATATACATACCTCGCTTTTTTTAAAGCATTGGCTTCCAGCGTGTCGCCGTCTTCTTCCACTTCTTCAAGTTCCGGAAAGTCAGGTGCTGCCAGCAATTCGATGTCTAATGGCTCTAGAATTGCCCTGAGTTCTTCAATCTTATTTTGATTCCTTGACGCCAGTACGATTTTTTTCACGGGGCCATAATTTATAATACAAATTAATACCGCTGCCGATGGTAAGCAGGCCATTTAAAATCAGGAAAACGAGGTCCGAGTTTAAAAAAGCATAAAATGCTAACATGGCACTCGAAACGACATAAAGAATAATAAACAGAAGGTTTACCTGGGTCTTCCCCGCTTTGATTGATTCCCACGTTTGCGGGACCCATGCCAGCAGCAGAAGAAACAAACCAATCCATCCGACCCACTGAATCATGGATTTACTCAGTCAAATTTTGGAATTTCACTCAGGTTGCGAAAATCGTTGTAACGCTGGTCAATGTCGTTTCTCTTCAGATTGGTTAGCCGTTTTGTTCCAAACTCTTCGACACAATAACTGGCCATAACCGAACCAAACACCACCGCACGACGCATGTTGGTCTCACTGATGTCGTCTGTCCGTGCCAGCCAGCCTATGAATCCACCCAGGAATGTATCTCCGGCACCAGTGGGATCATAAATATCGACAACCGGGAAAGCCGGGGCCGAAAAAATTGTTGAATCGGTAAACAACAGAGCACCATGCTCACCTTTCTTGATTATGAGAGCTCTCGGTCCCATCTCCCGTATCATCTCAGCTGCTTTGATGAGATTAGGCTCCTCTGCCAATTCACGGGCTTCCGAATCGTTGATAATCAAAACGTCGACACGCTTTAGTGTCTCAATAAGATCCTCACGTGCCCCTTCGATCCAAAAATTCATGGTATCCATGACCACCAGTTTCGGATTTTTTACCTGGTCGAGGACCTTGAGTTGAAGATTGGGAGCGATGTTACCCAAACATACATATTTACTGTCGGCATAAGCACCCGGTATAACCGGATCGAAGTGTTCAAACACATTGAGCTGGGTCTCGAGGGTATCACGGTTATTCAGGTCGTAGTGATAACGGCCGGCCCAGAAAAAAGTTCGTCCGCTATTATCAAACTGGAGACCTTGTAAATCGATGTCACGGCTCTTAAGAAGCTGGACATCAGAATCAGAAAAATCCGTACCGACCACGCCGACAAGTTGTACCGCATCAGCAAAATAGCTGGATGCGAGTGATATATATGTTGCCGACCCTCCCAGGGTTTTATCAGCTTTTCCAAACGGAGTTTCGAGGCTGTCATAGGCTACGGAACCGACTACCAGAATACTCATAAGTCTCTTCAATAAAATTATTTTTATATTAAACTATTTCTTGGATACATCGTAAAATTCATCTTCAGGACATCTGATTGCCCTCAGTGGATGAAATCCGCCATAAGGTACACAGTATGAACGTTACATAAAATTGTATCCTTTTATCCGAACCCGGGGATTATCAGATTTCAATATTTTTTGGGTATTAAACGAGGGTTAATTATAACTGTATTATGCTAGACTGGCTTTTTGCTATCGTTGGCTTTGCCGTCTTTGCAACGATTCATTCGTTGTTGGCAAGCCATACCCTGAAGAAGAAACTGTTCTCTCGCTTCCCCGCACTGAGCGTCTGGTATCGCATCAGCTATAATCTCATTTCTTTGGTATTACTGGTTACGTGGGCAGTTTTCTTGCCCGTATCTCACCGGGTCATCTACCGCATTGCCTATCCTTATGTGATCATAACCTCATTAATTCAGCTTGCGGCCTTGCTTGCCGGCTGGAAAACGGTACAATTGTTTGGCAGTGGTCGCTTTCTCGGCACGGAACAATTGAGGCGGTACATCAGTCATCATGAAATACCTGAATATTATGATGAAAACAGCCGGGGTATTTTTATTCAAAAAGGCCTCTATAGATATATAAGGCACCCCTTATATACCCTAAGCCTTATTATCCTTATCTGTTGGCCGGTCATGACCACATGGTTTGCAACGATTGTCATCTTATGCGCCTTATATTTTTGGATTGGGTCGATTTATGAGGAACAGAAACTGGTCAAGAGGTTTGGAAGTACGTATGAGGAATACCAGAAACGGGTACCGAGGATGATCCCATATCGAAAACATCCTCTTTCTGCATAACATGAATTTTAGACTAAGGACAGAACGACTAAGAATCTCTCGCATTGAAGAATTATGAAATGCTTTTGTGAATATTTACTTACCCGGATACCGAAAGAACTGCCCGGGACTGCAGCTCAAATAAAAATGGCACCCTTTGACGGCAACAACCGTGCATCCCGTCCACCCGAGGGAGTGCACTATCGCGACAATTCTGTACTGATTTTACTTACACGCCCCTCCTTTGACGATAACGGTTACCGGGTTCTCCTTACGCTCAGAAGCAAAAACATGCCAACTCATAAGGGACAAATAAGTCTTCCCGGCGGCCGGGTGGAAAAAGGAGAAAACGAGATCGATACTGCAATCCGGGAAGCTCGTGAAGAGGTTGGAATTCAGGGTCACGATATCCAGATAATAGGCCGGCTTACAAACCTTTTCATCCCAAACAGCATGAACTATGTCCATCCCGTTGTTGCATGTGCTAATAAAGAGCCTGAACTGATACCTAACAAGCGTGAAGTTGATGAAGCTTTTTTTGTCAGCCTGGATGAACTGGATAACCCGGATAGACTTCGTACGGAGAGTTGGGTTATCCGGAACAACACCTACCAGGTACCTTTCTGGGACGTGCATGAAACAACCCCTCTGTGGGGCGCAACGGCAATGATTCTAAGCGAACTTCTTGAGTTATACAGGGAATTTGGTTCGGAGTCGCCCCCCGGTTGAAGGGGCCATTTTTAAACAGAACCCGGAATCTTTTTGATAACAGTTGTAAAACAATGTCAAAAATTCAGATTCTGTCATTCTATTGATTATACTACTGGTTATTGTATTGTGCTAATTCTCTCAAGACCAGCTTTTACTGTTATGAAGAGACAACCGATTTTTTTACTCATCGCCGTCATTTTTTTCACCCTCCTCGAAAGTTGCTCAACCAGTCCAAATAGCCATACCTATATCGAACGACTTGGAACAGATACCATATCTGTGGAGACCTTCAGCAGAAGTAATAATAGTTATGAGGGGAAACTGCTGATCAGAATGCCAGCCACACAAATTGCCACTTTCAAAACCAAGCTTAATCAAACCGGCCTGGTCTCAATCATGAACATTGAATGGCGTACCCCTTCATCTAATCCCGGTGGTCCGAAACCACGTGCTTATAGTGTCGCCATTAAAGATGATACAACTGCTACCGTCCACATGACAGGTGTTTGGAGAGGTAAGGACATCGACACTACTTACCAAATGTCAGTTCCTAACGGTGCGGTTCCAGGCTTCGGTAAAGAGCCGCCGGCCTTAGCCACCTTTTCGCAGATTATCCATCAAGCAAACCTGAAAAACAACAATTCCTCATATTCCACAAACATTCTGATTCCGGGGTCAAACAGACAAATAAAAACTACCCTCACACATCTGGGGGGGGACACATTATCGTTACGTATGTTTGGTTATTCATACCTGGCAACGGTCAATAGCAACAACAATATATCCTGGTATTCAGCACAGAAAACGACGGTGAAGACGGTCACCAAATCGGCTTCCAATGTTAATCTGGAACAGGTTGCTTCCCGGTTTGCCAGGCTTGACGCGGAGGGAAGGGGTATGCCGATTGCCTCGCCGCTGGATTCAGCAATGGCCACCCTCGATGGTGCGCATCTGAAAATCATTTACAGCCGCCCATCCATGCGCGGACGAAAGATATGGGGCAGCCTTGTTCCCTACGATACGGTCTGGAGAACCGGCGCAAATGCGGCCACTCAATTCAGCACCGACAAAGATCTGATGGTTGGCAACACAAAAGTACCTGCCGGCACCTATACTCTTTACAGCATTTATACACCGGACTCCGGCAAACTTATCATTAACAGCCAGACGGGACAATGGGGAACCGTTTATAACGAATCCCGTGATTTTGCCCGTATCCCAATGGAAAAATCAAATACCGATCTTCATGAAGAGTTTGCCATTTCGATTGATACCACCGGAGGGAAAGGCTATATCCGGCTGGCATGGGACACAACCCAGTATCAGGTACCTTTTAAGGTGATTAACAATTAACAGGTTGCTATAGACAGTGGGAATCGCAATATTTTAATTGCTAAATTATTGTTATTATTTTGTTTATTGCTAATATCATTTAGAAGCCATTCCCCAAATTCTCAAATTTCCAATTTCACTCCCAATCAGATTAAGTCGAGGGCCGTATCACCAATCAACTGGGCGGCCTGATTGCCCACTTCCATACCCAGGGATACTCCCATACCGGAAAATCCGGCGGATACAAAGATGGAGTCATTGATGCATTTCACAATCGGTGTTTTCGTCGGGCCAAAGCCCATGATTCCGCTCCACTCCCATTCGACTTCCCATCCCTTTTCCAATTTGAGAACCTCATTGGCAAAATTTATCAACCAAGTCCGAATTTTAGGATTTACCCCAAACTCGTAGGTATGTTCTGTCTCAATATCGAGATTACGGGCGCCTCCCAGCAATATCCGGTCTCCCAGGTTTCTGAAATAGACAAAACCCCGATCATAGTGGAACGTACCCACCCAGTTACATTCTGACAATTCGCTGGTGACCATTACGAATCCACGGGCCGGCCGGATACCGATGTCCGGCACCAGTCGGCTTGTAAACCCATTGGTAGCCAGAAGGATAGAATGTGCTTTCAGTTTGTATCGCTCATTGACGACAAGCTCTCCGGGCTCGACATGGTCAACCTTTGAGTTCCATAGAAACTCTATGCCTTCATTCCTGACAATCTCTTTGAGTGTCCATATCAACCTGCCTGGATGGAGGGCGCCTTCCAGACGATTAACGATTGCCGGATAACCATTGATCCGGGTAGGCCGGTATACGCCCCTGATTCCTTCGGCATCAAAAAGCCACTTGTTAAATAACGAAATATATTCTTCAGCACGCTTAAAAACTTGCTCTTCTTTGAAAATTTCGAAACCACCATTCTGCCGAAAACCGATATTTTCATCCCCAAGAATGATACGCAAACCCTGCAAACCCTGATAACGACGAAGAAGACGTGTACGAACTTCCTCTTCCGTCTCATGTTCCAGGTCGTCCATCAACTCAGTGACCGAACCAAAACAGGCAAAACCGGCATTCCGGGTACTTGCGCCTTCCGGGTACATGCCCTTTTCAACCACCACTACTCGCGCACCTGGATGACTCTTCTTGTAGAAATAAGCGGAAGACAATCCTGTGATACCCGCTCCAACAACTACCAGATCGTAAGGTTGCTGCAACGCATCTAGCTCCCAGAATGAATGTGTGTGATTCATCTATGAATATTCTTTCAGTTTTGACAGGTAACTAATGCTGGCAGCTGTTGATTCCTCCGGAGCCCAAGCTGCAAATTCCTTGTCAGTCGCTGGATTATATGGTCCTCTCTTAACTTCAAACAGTACAGTATCTGTTTCTTTAACTATAAAGGTATGCCAGATATTGGGTTCAATATCCACAACCGAATTCGTTATGGACCCACCGACATATATATATGTTTGTATCGTCCCCCTGTCATCAAATGTAAAAAAATTAATTGCGCCCTGCAGTACAATCATACTCTCCGTAGCTCCGCTTTCGGGATGTCTGTGTGGACGAATATATGTGTCTGGTTGAAGAAAATTCAACATCCGTTGGACCGGTGCGCTTTGTTCGCGATGCACAGGTAAAATCATCCGTTGCCTTTGCGACTCGCGCGAGGCTTTGATGCCCTCATTCCACCAGTGATTGTCCAGGCGGAACACCGGGTCCATGATATTGTCAAGTGCCACACGTTTTTGGGTCATGCTGTCCTTTCTGCCAGCGCCAGTGAAGCAAGTAACGTCGAACCTGTCAGCATACACTTCTCCTCGACATTGTAACGCGGATGATGCCATGGATACCGGGCATCCTTTTCGTCGCTGCCCGATCCCAGGAAAAAGAATGCCCCTGGAAACTGCTTCAGATAAAAAGCAAAGTCTTCTCCGGCCATAGATGGCTTAGGCAAATCGACTACAGATTCAGCTCCCAGGTGGCGAATAGCATTTATCCTGATATTTTCTACAGCCCAGTCTGTGTTAATTACCGCCGGATACCCTTGATTAAAGGTAAATTCACCGATAGCACCGGCCGCCAATGCCGTATGTTCAACGATGGCTTTAAGCCTTCCGCTGATGTATTCGGCTGTTACATCACGAAATGTACGGACCGTTCCTTTAATGATCGCTGTATCAGGTATCACATTGTGGATCGTACCGCCACTCAACCGGCCAACCGTAACTACAGCTGGTTCGGTCGGATCGATGTTTCTGCTGACGATCGTCTGGATATTCACCACAATCTGGGCCGCTACGACCACCGGATCGATAGCTGCATGCGGAATTGCCGCATGACCACCCTTTCCTTTGACAACAATATCAAACTCATCGGGCCGTGCCATGAAAGGTCCTGTGCGGACTCCAATCTGACCGGCATCCAGGAATGGATAGGTATGCAGGCCGTAAATTTCCTGTACTCCCAGTTTCTGCAGCAGGCCAGTCTCGCATAACAGGCGTCCACCGCCGGGAATGCGTTCTTCCCCTGCCTGAAAAATTAAAACAACCTTTCCAGTGATTTCACTTTTCAGTTCCGAGAGAATATGTGCCGTACCCAACAGGTTTGCTGTATGAATATCATGACCGCAGCAGTGCGCGACACCTTCATTTTTGGATATGAACTCTTTCTTGGCCTCACCGTCTTCAAGGATCGGCAACGCGTCGATATCCGCACGAAGAGCGATGACCCTGTCCGATGGACGCCCGCCTTCCAGCACGGCGACACAACCGGTTTCCAACGGCCGCATGACTTCGTATCCAAGTTCTTTTAAATGTTCAACGATATAATCAGTTGTCTCAAATTCATGGAAACTGAGCTCCGGATGTTCATGAAGATGGCGTCGTATTGTAACCATCTTTGAAAAATATTTTTCGGACAGTTCCCTGATATTATTTGGCATAGTTCAATAATCTTTTCACTTTTAAATACCATTTTTTATCTATCCACCTGTTTTGGTTAGGCCAATATAAAGCCTTCAGCCATCTTCTTCCTGCCAGGATGGCAAAAACAATCTTACCCTTTATTTCCAATCCTGTTCTTGTTATAGATAATAAATTTTATGCAAAACACGTCATCGATTTAACAAGAGGCAAAGTCTGAACGTTTACCCATTATACTTTTATGAAATATTTAATCTTTTGGGATTTAGGCTTTTCTTACATAAAAGAGGAGCATTGCTTATATCACTTGGCATTTTATTGCATTCGGTTTGCTTCGTGATGATAATTGCACTCCTCACTGTCATTTCGAGCGAATAAAATCCCTAAACCTCGGGAAGAAATCCATCGACCCAGCGCACTTAAGGGGCAAACATTTCCTGAAGCGTACTGATTACTTTCTTTTTGGCTGTCGAACTGATGGTTCCAAGTCTTTTAATCAATCTTTGCTTATCAACCGTACGAAGTTGATCCAGAACAACTTGTCCTTGCTTGTTTTGAAAGGTCGTTGTTATCCGCGTTGGATAATCTCTGAGTGTTGAAGTCATGGGAGCAACGATAACCGTTCGAATGTAACGATTCATTTCGTCAGGGGAGATGACCAGACAAGGCCGTGCCTTTTTGATCTCAAATCTTTGGGCTGGATCCAGAGAAATCAGGTAGACGTCAAAACGCAGAATCTGCTGCCCGGCTACCATGTCCACTCGGTTTGATCCCACTCCCTTGGTTGTTCAACTTCTTCCTGATCAATCAACTGATCATCTCCCTTCTTAGCCATTTCTTTGAAAGACTGATCCCAGTTTTTTCTGGTTCTCTCAGCAGAACGTAGAACGATTTCGTTATCACGCAGAATCATTTCGATTTCCTCGGAGAGACCACTTTCTTTAATGAGTGGTTTTGGGATTCGAACTCCCTGGGAATTACCTATGCGTATGAGTTTTGTTTTCATAGTGATAATGTTGAATTATACTGAATGTAATATAATTACAATGTGCATACAATTCAACGAAGCAAAGGAGAGAAGTTGTGCGCCACTTAACTTGGCAAGGTGCGACAGCAGGCGAACCGATCAAATGCCACACGTACAGCCAATAGAGATTCCTCGGTTCCACTCCGTTACACACGGAATGACAGTATGAGAGAATTGGCAGTTCGTTTTCCTTATACACACCTCAGATTACTAATACGACTATTCTGTATATACCTGCTACACTTTGGTATATTCTATTGGGAGGCTTTGCAAAACCAACCTCATAAGCCTTTCCTGTAAATCAGGAGAGGCTTGGTGAGGTAAAGTTAAGGTTTTGCAAAGCCTCCTATTGATCAAAGACAACGCGTATTTCCGATTTGATTAGGTACATGCACGAAACAACCATTGAAATCTGCCGGGATGGCTCGGATACTCTTTATTCGAACCGGTTTAAGGAACATTACCATAACCACAACGGCGCTGTTACCGAAAGCCGGTATGTATTCATAGAAAAGACGAAGCTCGCTGATCACCTGGTTCATAACCCGGAGACGCACGTGCTTGAGATCGGATTCGGCACGGGGTTGAATTTTGCGCTCTTGTCGGATTTGGTCCTGCAGATGAAAGATTCGGGAAAGTTGATCTATCACTCGGTTGAAGGTTTTCCTATCGATGAGGAGACGGCCGAGAAATTGAATTACGGCCGGTTTCTTGAACATCCCGATATCGTTGAATGGTTACCCGGTATCTTTCAGAATCTGAAACCCGGAGAAAACACCTTTACCCCGTCAGATAAGCTTGATCTGCATGTTTTCTATGGATTTTTTGATGATTTCATCATTCCCGATTCATTTGCCGACTTCATCTTTTTCGATGCATTTTCGCCCCATGCAAACCCGGAGTTATGGACCGGACAGGTATTCCAAAAATTAAAAAGCGGAAGCAAACCTGATGTAATCCTGTCCACCTACTGCGCCGCTTCATCGGCTCGTGCCGCTATGGCATGGGCGGGATGGTTCATTGCACGCGTCCCCGGAACTCTTGGAAAACGCGAGATGACACTTGCTTCGCTAAACCCGGATTTATTGCAACCATATCGCAGAGTCAATGAAAAACGCCTTGCCGAAAGGTATGAGCTTGGAGAATTTGAGGAAGTTTAAAGTACCTGGGGTCAAATTCACCACGAAAATCAAGGTGTTGATGACGGGTGGTTATTCGGTGGTCAATCGGTCGTCATTTGGTGGTATCTGACCCCCAGGAAGATTTTTTATGACCACTTGAATTGACATAGTTATTCACCGTGGTGTCCATCGGACAATTTTGCTCCGGGATTCGTTATAGATTCCCACTAAATTATTTTAAAAACCGAACTCATATGGCAATTGAATGACTACCGAATGACATCCGCCGCGGCGGAGAATGACCACTGATATAACAATTATATACCATTATTAAGACACCCTTCAAGCAGCCGTCCGATGAACATGTCTTTGTATACGCGCCGGATGTGTCGCATGTCGGCTATAACCAGCAGGCGATCCTTGCTGCGGGAGAAAGCTACATTCAGTAAGCGGGGAACACTCAAACCGTTCTTGCGTTCATCAAACGGCCTAACCGAATAATGGCGCACATAGCCGTTTTGCGACTCGCCGGTCATCACGGTATCAAAGATGATCACCATCTTTTCCCTGCCCTGGAAGGTATGAATGGTACCGACTTCCACCTCGCCAAACCCGGACTTGGTCAATGTGCGACGCAGATCATATACACTCTGGCGAAACGGGACAAGCACACCAATCTGATCCATTGGCAGGCTTTGTTTAAACACCAGTTCGCGGACAAGATCCTGCACCAATTGCTGGTGCACTTCATTAAACGGCTGAAAACCACGACTCCCGCTTTTCCGTACTAGCACCGGATTGAGCGACGCGCTATCGATCACGGTAACCGAACGGCTCTCTTCAGCTCTGTTCTTTGAGACTGATGTCTTAAGCCGTCCCTGGTAGAACGTGTGACTCACGATATCGGCCAGGTCATGGTTCAGGCGGTATTGCGTATCGAAGAAACAAGTAAATCCCGGATGGGCATCATGCCATCGAAACAAGTCATCCGTCGTACGTGCTCCGGATACCTGCACAAAAATGTCTTGTTCCAGGAAATGCCTTGCCGACAGGTCCCTGGCTACAGCTATCGGCGGCAGTTGCATGGGATCCCCGACAACTACAACATGCTTCTTCGCTTTCGAGGCCAGCACAAGCATATAGGCCAGGTTTGCCATGGAGGCCTCATCAACAACCACAGCATCGAAACTGAGGTCGTTGAACAGCTCGGAAGTGCACACTTTAGCCAGCGTGGTGCACACCAGCTTCTTCCTCTCCAGCTCGTTGTGTTCGTTTATGGTATAAGAAGATTCAAGACGCGCCTCCACGTTATCACGCCCGCCTTCTCTTTCGATATCGGCCGAAAGATTTTTAAGTCTGAGTTGCAAGGCCGGCGGGATGGTTCCTCCGTCGGTCAGAATTTGCTCAGCCTCTTCTTCCCTTTGGGCATACTCACTGAGTAACTCTCCGAGACGATTGCGTTTTGAAAGGACCCGCTCATGCTTCTGTTCAAGCTGGGTATCGAAATGGAGGGCATCCAGTTGTGGATTTTCAAGAGCCAATTCGCCAAACCGGGTGACATCCCTGAGGTATTCGGTTGACTGCAATCCCTGAAGTGCCTCGATAACCCCCAACAAGCCAACATCGACAGCGCGGTTGGTATTGGATGCGAACAGCACCTTCCGGTTGTGCAGCAAATAATTGGCGATGATGAAACCCAGGGTCGAGGTCTTACCCGTTCCAGGCGGTCCCCAAATGAAGGTAACCTTGTTGTTTAGTGCCATCTCCATAGATTCGTGCTGAACCTCATTCCGGGAACCATCATCATAAGCTTCCAATATGCGATCGGGTGCGATCTCCCTAACCGGAAAACTGTCGGGATAAAAAAGCTGAGCGCGTAGTCCCGGGTCGTTGCGTTTCGATTCCAGGGGCAGCCGGTCCAGCTCGGCACGGATTTTACGAAGCACGAAGTCGTTCTCCCATTCCAGGTTCACCTCGTGTATCGAGTCACCTAAATCTTCCGGGAAGGCAATGGTAATCTGCTTCGCATCCGACTCGACCGGCTCAGCCTCCATCTGCTTGCCGTTGATGGTAGCGGTGAACTCTTCGGCAAAACGAAGAGACGCCAACTCAGTATCAAAACGGTAGCTGACTTCCTCAGCTGTCCCAGCATCCACACGATTGCCATTATGCAAAACCGCGTGAGCCGGTATCTCGATAACGGCCTCTATCTCCTTGTCAACAGCTTCTTTTGCCTGTTCGATAAGATGCCGCAGACTGCTACTGTAATCCTCCATTATTAATATTCCCGTTTCCGAAACCAGGTTCCCCAGCTGAGATCCTGCCCTTCATAGTCAATTTTTACTACCACCGCCAAAGAGTCCTTTTAATTTTTTCTTCAGTGTATTCTTAGCTGCTTCTTCAACCATCTTTTTGATGACGTCCTTGTCGAGTGCCACATGCGGCTGTTCGGATGTGCCTTTAATAAGCACCGGCACAGCAACAACTCCTTTATCCGTTCGCAACACATCGACCGTCTTGCTTCCGATCAAAGATCCCAGCCGATCGCCGTATCGCCCCGGCAACAACAACGTCATCTTAAAATCGATCTTGTCATTGATTAAATTATCGGTCCCGTTCATCTCGACGCCGATATCCTGGCTGGTCAGTTTCACATTATTCAACGTCAGTATGCCGTTGTCGATCTTATAGGTCGCTGTCCAGTCGTCGAGCGTAGCCTTGTCAAGTTCGGGAGCTTTGAGCAGTTTCGCCAGCTCTTTTTGCACCGGGTGCCCCTGCAGCTTGGCATTATGCATGCCGAAGGTACCGTTCGCCTTTGTCGATTTCATATCGGGTGACAGATAGGGAAGCATGTCTGTGCTATAATCGGCCGTTGCACTGAACTTCCCGTTCACATACTTGTAAAACTTGCTGCTCTTGCCCAGTACCGGGTACTCTTTGAAAAACTGGTCAACACGAACACTGTCCAACGAACCATTGAACGTGATGTGCGTTTTCAAGGGCTTGGGCACATCCCAGACAAACCTTCCCGACACCTGACCACCGAAGAGATCAAACTGGCCTTTGGTCATCTCGATCTTATTCTGTGATGTTACGATATTCGCCTTCATCTTCGTGATATTCACGCCGGTGGCTGTCAGGGTGTCCACGTTGACATTCAGCGTGCTTTGCATGTATGGAAGGTCGATAGGCACAGGCGTCGTGTCGTTTGGGTTGGAGTGCTTTTCTTGCCAGGCGATAAGCTTATCGAAATTGAAATGACGGCTCGTCAACGATCCGGACAGATCGGCCGGGGGTTGTCTGTGAGGCTCGTTTTCCATCAGTGTCATATAATGCTTCATTGAGCCGTTTAGTGAAATATCCGAAGGCCCCAAATACATTCTATAGGATTCGAGCCTGGCTTCGGTTGGTGTCAGGATCATCTTGGCATTGAGATTTCGAACCGGTTCCGGCAGGGAATCTCCTTCGATATTCACATTTTGCAACTCCATATTGCCACTCAATTCCAGTTTTTCCGGAGTACTGACAGGACCTTTAACTTTCAGATTGGCTATTGAAACACCGGTCATTTTGGTGATCATCGGTTTCAGGGAATAATAGGTCTCAAGCTCATCCAGATGCGCCTTTGAGTTTAGTGACAAGTCTGCGATCGGCGAATCCGACAGGTAATTACGGATCGTTCCGGTCACATCCAGCTGGTCGCTTCCGGTCCTGAGGCTGCCTTTTTGAATGTTGATGGTGTTTTTACTGATATCAGCCGATAAGATGATATCCTGGATCGGCTTCGGAAAACCGACGTATTTGATGTATCCGTTGGTGAGCGATATATGGCCGCTGCCGGTCATCGATTCGGGCTTTGCCGTCTTTCCGGTGATGTGCGCATTCGCCGATAATTTTCCTTTCAACTGAAGCGTATCCGGATTGAGCGGATAGAATTGCGGGATCGTCGACAGATCGGCATCGACCTTCACGTTCATATTGACGGCACGCCGTGTACTATCCATATAGCTGGTCACAGTACCGCTGGCATTCACGCTGTTGCCCGCCGCCTGCGCATCCAGTTTCTGAATCTTGATCTCATTCTGTGTGGCATCGGCAATCAGGTTTATATTTTCGAACGGCTTCTGGGCCCTGGCATATTTCAGATAACCGTTTTGCAGATCGATATGGGCCTGGATGTCTGCTTTCGACGGATCTTTCCGGGTGCCGCTGGCCTTCGCATCCAGGTGGAGCTTACCCTTCATGGCATCAACATCCATGCTTTTCAGAGAGTAGAACTTTTCAACGGTGCCAAGATCGACGTCCCCCTTCAGATCAGCCTGGAAGTGTCCGTTGTCTTCGAGCGGGTTGGTCAGCGAGCCGGAGCCCTGAATAACGTTCGATCCTGCACTGGCGTGCAGATTGCTGACCGTGAGTTTATCATTCGTAAAAACGGCACTGACTGCGATATCTTTAACGGGTTCCTGCATATCGGGATCTTTGAGATATCCATTTGTCACATCCAGTTTAGCATTGATTGCGGGCAGCTTCGATCCGCCAACAGCTCCTTTGACATCCCCATTCAGCGTCAGCGAGCCGCGCGTCTCATAATTTTTAAATTTCGACTGCATATCCGCAGGCAGCAATTTCAGAAGCGAACCGAAGTCGCTGGAACTGGAGGCAAACTGAAGATCAACGGTGGGTGTCTTGCTCCACCGACTGATATTCCCCTTCAGATCAAGACTAAGTCCCTGGATGGTCAGCTTGCCGCTTTTCAGGTTCACCTGTTCATTACTGAGATCAACTTCGGATGACTCCTGCAGCTTTACGGCCAGGCCTTTCAGGTAACTGTTGCCGCCTTTGCTGAAATCGACACCGCCAAGCGACAGATTCAGATCCGTATTCAGGATCTTGCCATAGTTGATGTTCGCCGATACATCCACATCGTTGAGGCGGGCATCCATCTGTGTACTGTCGTTGACATAACCGAATTGTCCATTGGTCAACCTGAAATTCTGGATATCGAGCGGCAGAGATGATGACGTGGTATCGGAGGAACTACTCGGCATAGCTTTCATAAGTCCATCGAGGTTGGTATGCCCATTCTTAAAGACATGGTAGACAAATCGAGGGCCATCCAATTCAAGGCCTGAGATCCTGACATTCTTAGAGATCAGCGGAAGCAGCTCCACTTTAACCGTCAACTGCTTGAGAGAAATCAGGGTATCACGAGGCTGATCACCCGGAATCGACACACCTTCCACATCCAGTCCGACATTTGGGAAAGTCGACAGGATCGAAAAGGACAGATGATCGACAGATACCTGGCGCCCTAACGCCTCATTCAGACGGGGCACTACCATTTCCTTGAGCCTGGCATCGGTAAAATAAAAGTGCAGTGCTGCAACCGAAATCAGGATAAGGACAACAATTCCTCCGATAATCTTTAAAAATGTTTTCATAGTGAGTAGTGAGTCTTGATTATTGAGCATTGAGCATGTTGTATATTTTGATGCCTCTCAGCCTGCTGAATGCTGACAGGTGACCGCCGGCCCCTCTTGCATCATTCCAAAATTCCATTATTCCTCTTAATGTTATTGATCCCAGAGCTGCTGCCGAATGTGGTCGGCACTTTGCTCCGCTATTTCGTACTGAAGCAACAGGCGACGTTTTTCCGGCAATTGCTTTTCAACCAGCGATGCTCCTGCCGGTGTGTAGAGTATCAGCTCGGAAGTACGCACAAACAAGGGCAAAGACTTGCCATAAATCGCTCCTGCGATGAATGAACCCGAAAACTTGAGACTAAGTTTCAATTCGTCGACCAGTACTTGTATGGATTCCTCCTCTTGTGTAACCAGACTTATAGCTTCCAGACGTCCTCTTTCTACGATACTTAACAACAGGTTAGAATCAAAGCGATAAATGATTGGAATCAACAAAATATCTTCACTCACCTCTGCTTTAAACAGCTGATAGTAAGCGATAGGTACGAAAAGGGCATCGTAATTTACCGCTCTCTCCGACTGGTCGATGGTCATGGTATCGCTGCTGATACCTATCTCTTTTTTAATAGATGCGGCAAGCATGGCTGCGTGCTCTTCGTTGGTACCGACCGTTGCACATTTCTCCAGCCGCCCGGGCCACTCCATGAATTCGAGTTGTTCTTCAAAGATCTCCTCGATCTCATCCTCGCTCAACCCGTAACCAATCAGCTCCTCCAGGAGTTGGCGCATCCGATCGGCCCCCAGTTCCAGCCTCTTCGACTTCTCGATGACCGTATTCTGCCGTGCCACTACAAACCCACGACCCGGCTCGCTGTGCAACAAGCCTTCGCCGGCAAGCATATGATACGCTTTACGTACCGTATGGAAGCTCACTTCCAGCTGTTTCCCCAATTCGCGGGTGGACGGCAGTACCTCATCCACCTGGAACTGACGTGTGGCAATCAGCAGTCGAATCCGGTTGGCTATGTATTCAGCAGATTTCATGAGCATAAAATATAGTTATTCCGGGAATGTCGAAGCGTGAATTGGCAAAATTCCAAACGCAAAGATATTATCCACCAAAAGAATCCCCGTTAATTACAGTAGCGGATTAACTCTGGTGTGAATGATATTTGTCGATTTCCTCCCTCGAGGGAGGATTAAGGTGGGTGTTACCGGACATATCATAGTTCAACAAGTGGATTCATTGCGAAACGCTGCGTTGACACCCCCTAAAAGTCCCCTTGAGGGGACAAAACAAAATTGGGCTCCGAAGAATGATTACAAGATTGATTCAATACCACAATACATCCGTTCTGTCTCCATTCCTTCTTATCTTAAACCACCATCTAATCACTAATTTCTAATTTCTGTTTTCCATCTTGCGTATAGGAATCCTTTATGATCGCCCGGACGATTATTCTGAGGCTGTTGGCCCGGCCGATCGGTTCGCCGAGTTCGAGCCCGAGTCGACGATTGAGGCTATGGAGGCCACTGTGTCATTTCTTGGTCACGAGCCGGTGCGCATTGGTGCTCCCAAACAGCTTTTGGAGCGTAAACCGGATATCGATTTGGTTTGGAATATTGCCGAGGGATACGGAACACGCAACCGCGAGGCATGGGCGCCTGTTCTGTGTGAACTGCATGGCATTCCCTGCCTTGGAAGCGATGCGCACACGCTTTCCATCTCCCTGGATAAGGTCCTAACCAAAATCATATGCCGTTCAGCAAATGTACCCACTCCTGCATGGCAGATATTTTCAGAAAATGATGAAACATTTCACTGGCATGGTCCCTGGCCCGTCTTTCTGAAACCCAGATATGAGGGCACTGCAAAAGGAATCGGGAGCGAGTCGGTGGTTGGCTCCCCTGACGAACTGAATGATCGCACACGACATCTCATAACAAAATATCGCCAGGACGTTCTCGCCGAAGCCTTCCTGCCGGGAGCGGAGTTTACCTGTGCCGTTGCAGGGACACCGTTACGAGCTCTTCCCGTTCTCGAACGTGCCGTACATGCGGTGAATCGAGTGGGAATTCATACGGTATTGCATGAACCCGGTCATGAAGACTTCATCCACCTAACCCATCACCTGCCGGCCGAACTCGAGCATCAACTGCAGGAGTGGTCCCTGAAAATTTGCCAAGAACTAGGTGTGCGCGATTTTGCACGGATCGATTTTAAACTGGATGGGGCCGGGAGTGCTTATTTCCTGGAAATAAATCCACTGCCGACGTTTGCCGTTGACAACACATTCGCCATACTCGCCGAGTTGGATGGGAAGGATTATCCGGAGTACCTGGCCGGTGTTATTGGAGAAGCAATTGATGCCAGAAGGATGGAGAATAAAGGAAAATTTTGAATGTTGAATGTTGAATTACCCCCACCTGCTATTACGGGCGTCCTCGTCTGTATAACGCCACTTGTCATGGTTCAAGCGAGGACGTTTTAACCAGTGCCGTGGAGTATGAACCGGTATTTTTCCGATGCCAATACCCTTATTTTCAACTATCTGGAAAATAACTGCGTCAAGACTTTCCCTGTGGTACCATTCGGTTCTGTAATCTTGAGCATGGCAGCCAGGGTTGGTGCGATATCAGTGATTGTTACATTTTTATAGCTGGTTCCTTTTGGTATATGCCATCCGTAGAATAAAAGCGGAACATGCGTATCATATGCATAGAGTGAGCCGTGGGTAGTGCCAACGGCATCTCCCCCATCTACGAAATAAGGCTGATACACAACAAAAACATCGCCGCTTCGCCCCGGGTAATCCCCATTCTGAACCAGGGAGAATGGGAATTTCTCATACTCCTGGTTTTGAAGCTGGTCGTCTGTAACAGCCGTGTAAACGTTGGGATATGATATCGCCCAGTCGGCTACTTTTTTTTCGACATCGCTTTTACCGAGATCGAGAACCGACAACAGCGAGTCGCTCAGGTATACTTGTTGATTGGCATATTTCGTCATCAAATTGGCTGTGCCGTATGTCTGCGCTAGATTTTGTTTCAGGTAGTCTACGAATGAACCCGTATCAAACCGTCCGGCCGGCACATTGTGAGCCAGCAAATATTCAGGGGTTGGACTGGCAGCATGATCGGCTGTCAGAAACACAAGGTAGTTATCTTTGCCAACGTGACGATCAAGAAAATGTAACAGATCAGTTAGCTGACGATCGAGACGCAAATAAATATCCTCAGTTTCGCGGGAATTTGTGCCATAACTGTGCCCCACATAATCGGTAGATGAGAAGCTAATCGCCAGGAAATCAGTATTTGAATCCTTTCCAAGATTTTCGTGTGTGATGGCAGACTCCGCAAAATCCAGGGTCAGCTGATCCCCCCAGGGCGAGGTGAGGATACTTTGATACGGATTTGCCGGATCCTTTGGAAACAGATGTGGAAAAACGGGTTCCTTTTCTCCTTTCATTACTCTCTCCCATTTTTCATTGTCCCTGGTGCTGGCGGTATAGGCACTGTCCGGAAGCAGCAACCTCCATCCTCTCTTCATAAATAACTCAGGTAATTTTCTCGCATTAAATGAAATTACCCAGTGAGGCAGCTGATCCATATAATAAGTGCTGGTAATAAAGTTACCGGTTGAGGTATCAAACCAGTAAGCAGCATTTGCGGCATGGCCGGCCGGGAGTATAGCACTGCGATCTTTTAGTGCAATGCCAATCACCTTTCCCTTATAGTTTGTTCCATAGCGAAGCTGGTCGGTAATTGTTGAAGAAATCAGGTTCTCCGGCGAACGCTCTCCGGCATAGCGGTTGCCTCCCACACTCTTCACACCAGAATCATCTACGCAATAGACCATTTGCTGCATGTCACGGTCGTACCAATTATTGGCAGCGATACCATTGACCGATGGAGTGGTTCCGGTATAGATGGAGGCATGGCCCGGACCTGTATAGGTAGGTACATAGTTGTAATGAGTATTTGCAAAATTATATCCGTCATCCATCAGACGAAGAAAACCATCATTCGTGTAATGATCCTTGTAGCGGTAGAGATAATCGAAGCGCATCTGATCTACCACAATCCCTACAACCAGCTTGGGACGAACGACACGATTTGTTGTTTCAGACTGCGCATATCCCCCCTTCGGATACATCATACCAGCCAATAACAGTATGGTAAGTATTCGCATAGAAGTCTTTTTACTTTCAAAGATTCATTGAATATACCGTAGTCTGTGTAGAAATGTTTACATCTTTCATTTATGGACGCTAAATACGTTCAATATTCTTATTATTTCATAGAAACATAACAGAAGGCTTTGCAAAACCAGGGATTTTGTTCAAGATCAAAGCCTGAGACATCATCCAATCGATCAGTAAATTGTATCGATTACAAACTCCTGCAATAATGCCGCAAACTTTTATGTCAGATTTTATAAAATCTTGTAAGGTATTGTTACAGATTCGATCAAATACCATACTATGTAACAATACCATAACAACTCCGTATCCTTGAACAGTAATATTATTTTCTCCTGACCGTGTGTCCCTGCAAATCATATGGATCTTAGAAAGGCTGAAATACTGCAAAAAAAACATCTTCTGCTCATACTGGCGGCAATAGCGGCGGCAGCTGTTTTTTTTATTGTTTATCCGAATCAAAATCCCACCAGTGCCATTACGAACCGGATAAGCAAAAGCAAAGCCATTGCCAGGACCTCGACGTTTCTCGATTCCCAGCATTTTTCACATGAACAATTAAAAACAAAGGCTCAGTTTAAAGTTAACACGATTCTGCTGGATTCACTGAGCAAGGATTACAGCCGTTCCGGGATACAGTCTTTGATGAGATCCGGCAAACTTAAAAGCTTGCCGGTCTATTATTGGTATGTTGAGTGGTTTAAGCCGGGCAACGCAGACAATAATACCGAATCGTCCAACAATCCCGAAGGTCAGACTATTTACACATTTAATCTAACTCCCGGCGGGAATATCTGGCTTTTCAATCGCTCAAAAAGTAATGTCGAGCCGAAAGCAAAAATCGACCGGAAAGCCCTGGCATATGCGCTTTCATCTGTTGATTCCACTCGTGAGGCTATCAGTATTCTGTTGGAAGCCATCCCCGATACTATACTGGAACATAAATTCATCTGGGATTTAAACAATCAAATTCGGCATTTCGGACATCTCCATGATATTCCTGAACAGGTAGGTCAATTAAGCACTTCCCTCTCCAGGAGAGAACCACTGCTCCTAAACCGAAAACTGGCAGAAAAGCTGGCTTTATATCAACTCCGGAAAGAGCTGCCATGGTTTAACAGCTCCAGGATCGATACCATCTATAACCTGCCGGGCACCGACGGTATGGTAACCCGCATCAACATTGCTGCACAAAACAGGATTGCAGGACAAAGTATTACGTCTGATGTCGACATTGCCACCACCGGGGGATTGGTACGGATGGAGACCAAGTTTAATTCTGAGCCGGAGCCAACTTCGGGAACTCGTACGTTTCCATCCATTTCTGCATTTGTAACTATAGTTGTTTATGTCTTCCTGTTCATCTTCTTTGTCTACGTGTTCATCAGGCGCATTGACGCCCGAAGATTCGATACACGAAATAGCATCGCAGACGGGGTACTTGGGTGGTTTTTACTTGTCTCAACAAGCATCACCCAACAACTGGTCAATTATTATCCTGGAGTCGGTTACCAGTTTTATCTTATGATTCTTCTGGGAGTTGTAGCTTCTGGCTTTATTGGAGCAATCGGTCTCTTTGTAGTGTCAGGTACAGCCGAGTCCATTGGCCGTCAATACGTTCCTCTTAAACTCGAGACACTTTCACTGGCCCGCAGGGGATACCTGCGAAACCGCCCCATGGGGTTGGTTTTGTTCCGGGGAATCAGTTTCGGGTTGATTCTTTGTGGGATTACCACCTTGCTGCTGTTCGCCTTTCCACATGTCGCACTTACTCAGAACGATTCCAGGTTGGTCTTTCTGGCAGATCAATCGTATCTGCCGTTTATACATATTATTGGGAATTCAGGATACTCTGTCATCCTCGTCAGTTTCATGGTATTTCTCGGCCTTGGCTCGTATGTCTACAGCGCGAAACCAAAGCCATGGGTATTTTTTCTTGTTACTGCCGTTTTACTTGCCTTCTTATCTATTGCGCCTTTTAATCTGAACATAGTTGACCAATGGATTTTGTCCTTTTTGATCGGGTTGGTCATCGCCTTCATCTACTGGCGATTTGACCTGCTGACGGTCATTGTAAGCAGCTTCACTTATTTTGCTCTTTGGAAGACTTCAACCGGTTGGATGATACCAAATTCACCGGATCTCGCCTCAGCTATCGTGATTTGGATCATCCTCGCGGGTGTCTTGCTTATGGGGCTCTGGAGCATGTACAGCAGCCAGAGCCTGGAAGATTTACCCAAATACATTCCAAAATACATCGAAGAGTTTACCCAGAAACAACGAATGCAGCATGAACTGGAACTGGCGCGTTCGGTCCAGCTCAACTTTTTGCCGAGTATGCAGCCCAGTCTGAATGGAGTTGACATTGTTTCCCGATGTGTCTCAGCCTATGAAACCGGCGGCGACTATTATGATTTCATCAAACGCGAAGATGGCAGCCTTGGGTTCGTCATTGCCGATGTGAGTGGCAAAGGAATAAAGGCCGCTTTTTACATGACATTGTTGAAGGGATATCTGCAATGCCTTGCACATCAATTCAACTCTCCATCGGCATTGCTGACGGAAGTGAATACACTCTTCCGTGATAATGTCGATCGCGGTATTTTTGTATCGATGATTTACGGCATTGTCGACCCATCCGAAAAAAAACTTGTGTTTGCCCGTGCCGGACATAATCCGCTCATCTTCAAGTCCGATGCCGACTCCCAGTCGCAGGTGTTACGTCCCGATGGCCTCGCCGTCGGAATGGCCGATACCGACGCTTTCAGGCAGAATATCCACGACACGAGCCTATCTCTCACACCCGGCAATCTGATATCCGTATATACGGATGGATTCACCGAGGCTATGAATCACAGCAAGGCACTATTCGGTGACGAACGGCTGGTAGACATCATCGACAAAAGTTACTCCTACCCTACCCAAATCATACTCGATCATGTTGTGCAGGAGGTTAACCAGTTTACCAACGGCGCCGCCCAGCATGATGATATGACAATGATTCTGATGAAAATGAAATAAGGCAAATAAACAAAATTTGATAAAATCTTTACTGTGCAAGTAAAGCATCAGAATTGTATTTAAGACAAATGACTCTTAATATTTTAGGTATTGGAGACATCTTTGAAAAACTGTTTTAACGGTATTTGCATCAACATTATTTGCAATTCTATTGATAAAAAGAGAAGATTATGAAGACTACCATTGAACAAGCGGTCTCATTGATAAAATCCGGAGACCACGTATTTATTCACAGCGTTGCAGCAAATCCACAACGCCTTGTTAATGCAATGACGAACCGGGCCGGAGAGCTTCGCGACGTCAAGATCTATCATCTCCATACAGAAGGAGAGGCTCCCTATGCAAAACCCGAATATGCCGGAAGTTTCAAAACAAATGCACTTTTCATCGGAGCTAACGTGCGATCAGGATTTGAATCGGGTCAGGTCGATTATATCCCCAATTTCTTAAGTGAAGTACCTTACCTGTTTCGAAGGAAGATAATCCCCATAGACGTGGCGCTGATACAGGTCTCCCCGCCGGATAAACATGGATTCTGCTCACTCGGAGTTTCAATCGACGTATCCAGAGCAGCTGTTCAGATGGCAAAAACCGTCATTGCACAGGTTAATCCCAATATGCCACGTACGCATGGCGACGGTCTGATCCACATCAGTGAGATCGATGCCATGGTTGAGGTCGACGATCCGCTGCTTGAGGTGCCTGTTCACGAGTTGTCTGAAACAGAATTGGCAATAGGACGATACATCGCCGGGCTTGTTGAAGACGGGGCAACCCTTCAGATGGGTATCGGCGGTATTCCCGATGCGGTCCTTGCTTCCCTGCATGGCCACCGGGACCTTGGAATACACACTGAAATGTTTTCAGACGGATTGATTGAACTTGTTGAAAAAGGAATTGTCAATGGCCGGTTGAAAGCACGTCATCCCGGTAAAATTGTAGCCAGTTTTGTGATGGGCACCCGCAGGCTGTACGACTTTATCGATGATAATCCCGAAGTCGTCATGCTCGATGTGGCCTATGTCAACGACACGCACGTCATTCGTAAAAATCCCAAGGTGACCGCCATCAACAGTGCCATCGAAGTGGATATAACGGGACAGGTCTGCGCTGATTCCATAGGCACAAGAATGTACTCTGGTGTCGGGGGGCAGATGGATTTTATACGTGGCGCCTCACTATCCGAGGGTGGAAAACCGATTATCGCATTGCCTTCCACAACCAGCCGTGGTGCCTCGCGAATTGTACCGTTCCTGAAGACCGGTGCCGGCGTTGTCACCACACGCGCCCACGTGCACTATATCGTTACCGAATACGGAATCGCCAATCTGTATGGAAAAAACCTGACGGAACGGGCAAAAGCACTGATAGAAATTGCGCATCCCGATCATCGCGAAGAACTGTGCAGGCAGGCACATGAACGTTTTGCCAATTTCTGAATTTGTACTGTCTGAGATTCGAAGGCTCCGCAGCTCTTTTTCCGGAGTCTTTTTTTAACATGCAGATGACATACCCGAAAGCTCGGGACAGACTTGCGACAGTGGGGAAATAAGGAATCAAGAAGATGCCGGATGCTTAATACACTGTGTCCGGCAACAAATACGACCACAGCTTGCCGGACATCGTGTTGGCAATCATTTCTATCCCCTTATTTATTGTTTCCCCTATTCCCTTTATCTCACCCACCCTGCCTTTTTAAAACTTTTTTATCCGCTGTGGCGTCTTAGATATAGTTATGATCGATTAC
>DATFNI010000090.1:0-9197 GCA_035266485.1 Balneolales bacterium | reverse complement strand
TGGATGAACTATTACTACAAATGGAGCAAGTGGACAACTACATGGATCTGGCGAGTACTCAACCTGCGGCTGGTGAAATGGCTCAAATGGAACCGAAGGTTTTCCAAGAAACGAGCCGTTAAATGGCTGAAGGGGGGTTACAGAACCAATCCGAAGTTGTTTGCTCATTGGAGCCTGGTTCCTCCCTAATGAAAGGTGATTCAACGACAAGAGCCGTATGACGGGAGACTATCACGTACGGTTCTGTGAGAGTCTTGGGGTGAAATCCCCCTTGGCTACTCGACTAATTAAAAAAACTACAAAACATAATATGAAATACGCATTCCAATGTTTTTTATCGTAAAAGGCACGGTAATGGAAAGCTCTATTAAAAAGTACTCTGACATCATTGGCGGAATTCTTGTCCAGAAAATCCAGAATGGATTTACATCAGATGCCGGACCACCAGTTCATGCTTATCCTTGCTCAACCGGATGTCACATTAGGTTACTCAGATTTTTATTGTCTATTCAAAACACGCCTTACTATCTGAAACATATCTCGTAAGGGATGTATTGGATATGAGATGAGCTGGAAAGGAAAGTGTTTTACTAATATAATAAACGTTATTAAAATTATCCTATATTTTTGGGTATTGTATTAATCCTGAGTCGATGTTGTTGAACAAATGTTCAATAAAGAAAAAAGTTAAACTATCATGAGTAGAAAATGAAAATAGGTGACCCTTACAGATAAACATTGACCAAACACTAACATAACCAGGTAAATAAATGCGACTCGAGGTACAAAAGATGTGCAAGATTACTCTTTTTATAGGAGTTCTGCTATTCGTCGTCTGTTCGCAAACAAGGGCGAGGGAACTTGACACAGTAATTCACGGATTTAATAAAAATCCAAACGTAGCAACCCCGGATACTGTGAGAGGAAAAATAACCGATCAAAGCACTGGTAAGCCGTTGCCAGGTGCCAATGTTTATGTAAAAGGTACTGAAAATGGAACGGCTACCGATCCGGATGGAAGATATAAACTTGCTGTATCATCACTATCGGATACTCTTGTGTTTTCCTATATCGGTTATGAACAAAAAGAGTTACCGATCAATGGCAGGAAAACCATGAATATTACACTATTGTCGGAAGCGGTATCGGGTGGTCAATTAGTTGTTGTAGGTTACGGTACACAAAAACAACAAGATGTAACTGGTTCTGTAGGTACCGTACAAATGCAAGCTGTTAACAGTCAACCGATAACGGGAGCTAATGAGGCCCTTGCAGGTCAAATTGCCGGCGTACAGGTTAATACTACAAATGGGATACCAGGTGGAGGTCCTGAAATACACATCAGAGGTGTAGGAGCAATTGGAGCAGGAACTAGTCCGTTATATGTTGTCGATGGATTCCCTCTGCCAGCAAATTCATCTCAGATTTCAAATCCTTTGAATAATATCGCACCTACCGATATACAATCCATCAACGTTTTAAAAGGACCATCTGCTACTGCTATTTACGGTTCAAGGGCTTCGAATGGTGTTGTAATTATAACAACAAAACAGGGTAAGGAAGGAAAAGTCAAGTTCCATGTTGATGCTTACAATGGATGGCAATCTATTCCTCATCAGGAAGTAACGCCAATGATGAATGCCGAGCAATTTGCAACTTTTCAGAAACAATGGATTGAAGATCAAAATAGAGCAGAAGGAACAAATACTCCTATACCCCAGGCCTATCAAAATCCCTCACAATATGCTGGTAAAGGCACCGACTGGTTTGCTGCTATGACGCGATTGGCACCGCAACAGAATCTTAATTTTAGTGCCAGTGGGGGTAATAAACATATTACTGCATATTTATCGGGAGGAGTGTTTAGACAAAAAGGAGTAGTTATTGGATCTGACTATAATCGAGTTTCTTTTAGGGCCAATATAAATGCTCATGTCAGTTCAAAATTAGAGTTAGGTTTAAACTTTGCTCCAACCTATTCCTTCGGTGATAATGCAGTAACAGGTTCGAGGGGTAGAGGAAGTTACTTTGGATCATGGGAATACGTGAATCCAATACCCCCTGTGTATAATTCAGATGGTACCTATAATCCGATGATTGGGACTACGAATACATGGAATAGTCCGAATCCTGTAATGGCACTGAATGAAATCACTCGTAAAAAAAATACTACGGATATTCTTGGTAACATTTTTGCAACCTATAATATCTTTAGTGATTTAACATGGAAATCAACATTTAATATGGAATGGAATAATGTAAACCAGAATCAATTTACTCCATCAACTATAGGAGGAGTTAATTTTCCCCCACCAACTATTCCTTCCGGTTACTATTCTCAGGATAAATTTTTGAATTGGGCTAACGAGAATCGTTTGACATATGATCATACGTTTGCAGGCGGAAATCATGTGACGTTAATGGCCGACTTTTCAGAGCAACAGCAACTCAACAATGCATCGGGTTTTAACGGAACTCAATTTGCAGACAATTCAATTAAAACTTTAAATGGTGCTGCCCAGATAACAGGAGGTACATATGCTGATAGTTGGACTTTAGCATCATATCTGGCAAGACTTAATTATTCTTATAAAGAAAGATACCTCTTAACAGCAACAATAAGACGGGATGGGTCTTCCCGATTTGGCCCTAACAAAAGATGGGGAACATTTCCATCAATAGGAGTAGGATGGCGAATTACCAGTGAACCATGGATGGAGAAATATTCCTCATGGTTAAGCAATTTAAAACTAAGGGGCTCCTATGGTCTTTCAGGAAATAACCAAATTGGCAATTTTACATACGAGAGTCAGTTAAATGCCAGTAACTATGTATTAGGTGGTTCCCTTGCAGGTGGCAAAGTTGTATCATCAATGAGCAATCCAAATTTGGCATGGGAAAAAACAGCAGAAATTAATTTAGGATTGAATGCTGGATTTCTAAATAATCGAATTACGGTTACCGCTGATGTATACAGATCAAGGACCAAAAACCTTTTATTAGATTTAAATGTACCTGAATCGTCTGGCTTTGAAACAACGAAACAAAATATTGGAGAGGTACAAAATGAAGGGTTTGAATTTCAGGTAGAATCACAAAACATTGTAAAACAAAATTTTACCTGGAGCACTAATGTTAATATTTCGACGAACAGGAATAAAACTTTATCGTTAGGTCCCGATGGAGCACCTATTTTTGCAGGCCGCAGCGGTGAAAATCATCCTACGAATATTACGGAAATTGGTAAACCGGTTGGTATGCTTTATGGGTATAAATTTTTGGGGCTCTATTCTCCGTCTCAAATAAACGATCCGAATGTTGCTAAATTTCCAAATGCCATTCCTGGTAATATGTGGGTACAAGACGTCAATGGTGATGGAAAGATTACACCTGTAACAGATTTTACTATAATCGGTAATCCCTATCCAAAATTCACATATGGTATAACCAATACATTAAGATATAAGGATTTAAGTCTTAATGTTATATTCACAGGTTCCTATGGTGCCCAAAGAATGCAGATGGCTACTGAAACATTACATAATATTGATGGTATTTTTAATGTACCTGTTGATATAGCTAACAGATACCGATCACCACAAAATCCTGGTAATGGTAAAATACCCACAACAGCCGGACCATCTCTCGGAAGAGTAATGTACAGGGATGTGAGTTCGCTAGATGTATTTAATGCTTCATATCTGTGGTGTAAAAATATTATGCTAGGGTATAGCCTGCCAAGGTCATTAACAAAGGGATACTTTAGTAATGTAGAAGTATATACAAGTATAGAAAATGCCTTTATCATAACACCATATCCGCATGGAAATCCGGCAACAACTTCTTATGTCGTAGGTGCAAATGGAGGTGGAACCTTACCCGGATACGGTGGACCATTATCACCCGGGATTGATTTTAATCCTTATCCAACTCCTAGAGTTATAACTGTCGGTATCAAAATCAATTACTAAGGAGACGTCATGAAATTTACAAGGATTAAACGAAGTAGACTAATGAACTGTAACAGATATATCGTAGTAGTTATTATGGGTGTTATTGCTCTGAGTGGCTGTAATAGCTTTTTAAACCAAAAGCCACAAGATTTTGTCTCATCCAGCACCTTTTATAAGAATAAAAATCAAATTGATGAGGCCTTAAATGGGGCATATAATGGTTTCCAGACACTATACGGCACCGGAACGGCATTCTGGGCAATGGCTGAGGAAAGATCCGATAATACAACCTTCGAATATAATGTTGCTGATCGTGGTGCATTACAAAGAGAAGAGATTGATTATTTTATGGTAACAACTGATAATAATTATATTCGAGATGTATGGTCGAGTATATATAATACTGTAGAACAATGTAATACTATATTGGATCAGGTAAGTAATGTTAAAATGGCAAGCTCTGATAAAAATCAAATAATTGGTCAGGCTGAGTTCATTAGAGCATTGTGTTATTTCAATCTTGTTAGGTTATGGGGTAACGTACCATTGATTACAAAAGCTATAACATCTCCGGACCAGACATCTACTATTAAACAAGCTACTCCTTCACAGGTTTATGCCCAGATAATAAAAGATGCGAAAGATGCGGCGTCTAAATTACCGGCTACTTGGTCCTCAGATCAAGTAGGACGTGTAACTCAAGGAGCTGCATACACTTTACTCGGTGATGTTTATATGACAATGGGACAACCCGGTAATGACGGTAATTACAATAATGCAATATCGTATTTCAATAAAGTAATACAATCTGGCGATTATTCATTAATGCCTGATTATGCACAATTATGGGATCCCGCTAATAAAAATAATTCGGAATCTATTTTCGAAATACAATTTAATGCTGGTATACAGGGGGAATGGAGTGACTATATTGATTCTTTTATTCCTATAGGTTCAGGAACTACTACAGCAGGTTATCCTGTATATGAGGGCACGAGTGGCAGAAATATACCGACCAGAGATATGATTAATTCCTATGAAAAAGGAGATATGCGAAAAAATGCTTCTATTGCATGGTATGTCAATCCAGATAATACAAAGTATGCCGAAGCACAGCATGATTCTATTCCTTGGTGTAATAAATATTCTGCTAAACCAGCTATACAAAACGAACAAAATGTTGATTTTTATGTTTACCGATATGCTCAGGTATTGTTATGGCAAGCCGAAGCTTTAAATGAAGTTGGTAAAACAAGTCAAGCTTATCCATATATAAATAAAGTGCGGGAGCGAGCTGGTTTAAATGATCTAGCTGCGGGTCTGTCACAAACACAATTCCGGACAGCTGTTTATCATGAAGAAAGAGTAGAATCAGTGTTTGAAGATCATAGATGGTTTCAGCTACTAAGAACTGGAAAGGCAATTTCTGTAATGGCAAAAAATGGTAGTGAGCAAAAAACATATCAAACCTGGCTACCGGCAGGCTCATACGATGTAACAAAAGATAAATTGCTTTATCCAATTCCTATCCATGATGTACAGTTAAATAAGAATCTCACACAAAACCCAGGTTGGTAAGTTTGACTAAAGTTAGTCAGCCATATAGTTTAGAATGAGTGCTGTGTTGATATCAACCCCCAAAGATGCGTACTTAGCATTCAAATAAGGTTGAATCGAAGGATAAGGATAAAATATCCTGTTTTTAAAAGATCGGTTGTAGCATGTCACAACGATCATAGAAAGCTACCTGTATCCTCAGCACTCATTTTATTTTGATCATGATATCGAATTAAACAAGAAAACATTTGCTGGTGAATAGAATGACCTATTTAGTTATCGATTCGAAAAATGTCGTTAAAATATTCATATTATTATTGTTGTGCTTCATTGTTATCAAAACAACAGATGCTCAATCCTCCTCAGTCGAGGTCAAAGATCTCCGCACCGAATACCTGCATGACCCTGATGGCATTGACATGGCCCATCCACGGTTCTCCTGGATTTTTGATAGCAATCAGCGTGGAGTCTGGCAAAAAGGATATGAGATTTTGGTCGCGACCAAATCAGCGGATTTGTCATCCGGTAGTGCCGATATGTGGGATTCGCAACAGGTATCCTCCGATAAATCAATCAACATCGCCTACAACGGTAAAAGACTGGAAAGCGATAAGACCTATTATTGGATAGTACGGGTCGAAAATCAGAATAATCAGTGGACTGATTGGAGCCGGCCAGTTTTTTTCCATACAGGATTGATGCAAAAAAATGACTGGCAGGGAGAATGGATCGGCGCTCCGGACACTACAATTTCATCGCCTTTACTTAGAAAAGAGTTTAATCTCGGGAAAAAGGTAAAAAGTGCTCATGTCTTTATCAGCGGTATCGGATATTATGAGCTATATCTGGATGGTAAAAAAGTTGGAAATCACAAACTGGATCCCGGTACCTCGGATTTCAACAAGCGCGCTCTTTACGTTGCATATGATGTTACTAATTATCTGAACTCAGGGGATAATGCCATTGGTGTATGGTTAGGCAACGGATACTTCAGGATGAGCCGTAAACGTCCATTCCGGTATTATGGGGATCGTCCCCAGTTGCTATAGCAAATGAACATCACTTTTACGGATGGGTCAGAGGTCCATATCGTATCCAATACTTCCTGGAAGGTTTCTGCCAGTCCGATTGTTGCAAATAGTGTCTATGATGGCGAAGTCTACGATGCCCGCAGGGAGGAAAAAGGCTGGGACACACCAGGTTATAATGATCAAAGTTGGTCGAATGCCGTAAAAGTTGATGCGCCACGTGATCGTGTTTTATCCGCTCAACTTTTCCCGCCGATCCGGGTTGAAAAAAGAATGTACCCTATAAAAATGACCCAGCCAGTTAAAAATACTTATGTATTTGACTTCGGACAGAATTTTACCGGATGGCCTGTCTTACGCGTAAATGGCGGCGAAGGAGAAAGGGTTGTTATGAAAACGGCGGAAGTTTCGCGGAAAGATATGGTTCAAATGCAGGGTGGAAACACGACTTCTATTGTTGACACGATCGATAATAGGGAAGACCGTTCGGCCAAAGCACGCGATATTTATATCCTCTCCGGAAAACCGGGAACCGAAGTTTATTCTCCACGTTTCACATATCAGGGATTCCGTTATGTTCAGGTTCAGGGGTATCCGGGTAAACCGAATCTTACCAGTGTCACGGCCGATTTTGTGCATACCGATGTTGCGAAAGTGGGCTCTTTTAAATGCTCAAATCCATTGTTTAACCGGATACATCATAATGTGCTGTGGGGACAACGAAGTGATTTAATGAGTATGCCAACCGATTGTCCACAGCGGGATGAGAGGATGGGCTGGATGGCCGATGCTGATTTATCAGCCGAAGAAGCCATGCATAATTTTGATATGGCAGCTTTTTATACAAACTGGATCAATGAAATTCAGGACGAGCAGAACCCAAATGGTAGCGTTCCCGATATCGTTCCTGATCACAAATGGTTGTCAGGTACACATATCGGGACACCATCCTGGCAGGTTGCCTATCCCTTATTGGTCTGGTATATGCATAAGTATTACGGTGACAATCGTATCATGGAGGAACATTACAACAGCCTGAAGAAATGGATGGACTATATGAAATCCATATCTCATGATTATATCATAACGAAAGGGCGCGGAGATTGGGTCCCACCGGAAAGAGGAGGCCCCCCAGGCGACCATTCCATAGCTCTCACTTCTACGGGCTACTATTATATAAGTGCAAACATCATGATGCACATGGCCGGGGTTCTCGGTAGTAAGTCGGACAGCTTAAAGTATGCAAAACTGGCGCAGCATATTAAAAAGGCATTTAATGATCGATTTTGGAACCAATCGAAGGGGTATTATAATACCGGCTCACAAACAAGTGATGTTTTCCCGCTTTATGCCGGTCTTGTTCCCAAAATTCACCAGCAACAGGTTCTTAATCAGATTATAGATAATATTAACTTAAAACATAATGGACACTTATGGACAGGCATCCTTGGGGTTAAAGCGCTTATTGAGGCTTTGCCGGAGTATAATAAGACTAATGTTTTATATAAAATTACTGATCAACGAACCTATCCCGGATGGGGTTACATGATCGCCGAAGGATCGACCACATTATGGGAGCGATGGGGTGGTTATCGTTATTTCAATGCCGGAATGAATTCACTCAACCATATCATGTTCGGCAGCATTGATGAGTTTTTCTATAAAGATATTGCCGGGATAAAATCGATGACACCCGGTTTTAAAAAGATTCTGATAAAACCCTATGTCTCGAAAAAAATGACATATGCAGAAGGATCCGTTAAAACAATTCGTGGATTGGTTTCCTCCGACTGGCACAAAGATGGAAATAGCTTAACACTCGATGTCGTGATTCCAGGTAATAGCAGCGCTGTTATTGACATTCCGAAAACAGATTTAAAACCACCGTATCGTCTTACGGAAAGCAATACGGTGATCTGGGAGAACCATAATGAAACAGGTAAAGATGACGGTGTATCCAATGTGACTGATACGGGAAAATATTTAGAAGTCACAGCGGGATCAGGAACATACAATTTTATATTGAGTGGGCAATCTTCTGACTGACACAGTATTCGGAGTTCATATGCCGTTAAAATGTGTAAACAGATGGGTAGATCTTGATAATGAGTCTCTCTTATTGATCGAAATACGCTCAGTTTTGAAAATATCGTACTCATTGATGGGATAACACGGCAAATAAAAAACCAAAAAGATATCAGATCTAATTTCTTGTTTTTTCGAGTTTTTAACAGGACTTATTAACGCCAGTAATGACAGGGTGAAACAGGAGTTCAATGGAACCCAGGAAAACTTTTTTGCAACGTTTAAATCGCCGTCTCGATACGATCGACGAGTACGAACGTGAGCCCGTCCCCGAATCCAAACTTAAAGGTTGGAAAGGGTTTATCGGCATGTATATCGGCGAAAACACCGCCGGTACCGAGTTTGTCATCGGGACTCTTTTTGTGGCTCATGGAGTATCCGCCGGGGATCTGGTTCTTGGGTTGATGGTCGGGAACACGCTGGCTGTACTGACGTGGGCATTTTTATGTGCTCCCGTCGCTGTTAAGGTCCGTCTCACTCTTTATTGGCAGTTGCGTAAGATATGCGGTCCCAACCTGGCCTCTATTTACAACGTTGTTAACGCGATCATGTTCTGTTTCCTTGCGGGATCGAT